>NZ_JAGPYT010000014.1:0-42368 GCF_024453995.1 Corynebacterium sp. CCUG 51687
ACAACTACTTCAGCAAAGCTGTCCACGGTAACCGTCGTCCCAGCAACCTCGTCCAAGGTGTCCGCCCCGCGGACAACCGAAACGACTGAAATCCCTTCGAACGAGCAGTCCGCCGCGCGGAAAACCGAGGCGCTGAAGCTGTCGACCAAGCACTCCGCAGCAACCTCAACACCAGCGACAACGACTACTCCAGCCTCGTCGGAGGTGTCCGCCGCGCGGACAACCGAGGTGCCGGAGCCGTCGACCAAGCAGACCACGGCAGCACCAGCACCAGCGATATCAACTACCCCAACCTCGTCCGAGCAGTCCGCTGCGCGGACAACCGAGGTGCCAGGGCCGTCGGCGAAGCCGTCCGCGGCAACCTCGGTACCTGCGACGAAGCCGAGAGGTTCCGCCCCGCGGACAACTACTTCAGCAAAGCTGTCCACGGTAACCGTCGTCCCAGCAACCTCGTCCAAGGTGTCCGCCCCGCGGACAACGGAAACAGCAAAGCCAAGCACCAAGGCGTCCGCGGCGACCTCAACACCAGCGACAACAACCGCCCCAGCCTCGTCCGAGGTGTCCGCCGCGCGGACAACCGAGGTGCCGGAGCCGTCGACGAAGCAGTCCGTGGCAACTTCAGCACCAGCAACAACGGCTACCCCAGCCTCGCCGGAGGTGTCCGCCGCGCGGACAACCGAGGTGCCGGAGCCGTCGGCGAAGCAGTCCGCAGCGACCTCGGTGCCTGCGACGAAGCCAGGAAGTTCCGCGCCGCGGACAACCGAGCAGGCACCGGAAACCACACAGCAGCAAGAGAACCCAACGCAGCAGGCGGAGGGGTCGTCGACAAGTAGTTGGTTGTGGCTGATCGTTCCGCTGCTGCTAGCGCTTGGATTCGGCGGTGCGGCGTACGCGGATTTGATTCCGGGCGTGCGGCTGCCGAAGCTGTAACGAAGCGCGCACCAGATTCCTTGGTTCCTGCGGGACACGCGACGTTCCCCCAGGTCGGCGGGAGCACGGGAGGGAATTTGGTGCGAAGCAAACTGTTAAAAACTTTGTCGCCTACGAAGCCAGTAACAAAAGACGCACCTAAAAACTCGCGACCGGGAAAACGCCTCTCTCAAAAATGAATGTGCGTCTTTTGGTACTCGCGCGCTCTCACCTTGCCGAAATCCGGATTGTGGTGCACGTCTCTTCAATCGGGCAAGCACAACCCCAGGGAATTCTTTTTGACGCCTACTTCTACGCCCGCAAGATCTCCGAAACATTACAGACGCCGAGAAAGGACGGCTGCGGACGATTGTGCAGGATAGCGACTTGTTTTGATCTTTTTCTAACTCTTTAACAGTAGATGGTGAACCACTTTCCATTACGAAATACAGCGACCTGGGGATTTGTTCTCTCAGGCCGCCGAACGGAAAACGGGATTGCCATGTGTGCCTCTACGCGCGCGCTGCCTTATCCCTTACGCACGTTGCGTCAGCGTGTACGTCCACTCGCGTAGTTCCTGCGGCAGCTCGCCGAGGGATGGGTTCTTGATGTAGGCGCGGTCGACTGGGTCGTAGTGCCACAGCCAGTCTGCGTAGCGGTACCAGTTTCCTTCTGCCTGGTTGAACAGGTAATTGCGCAAAAGGCGGGCAGTGCCTGGGAGGTGCCAGAGTTCGCCCCAGAAGCGGCCGGTGGTTTGGATGCGTGCGGCGCGCGGGACGCGTTCGGCTTCGACTTCCTTGAGTACAGCGTCCCAGTCGGGTGTGCCGCCGTTGAGGTTGGCGGAGTCAGAGGCGAAGGTAGCCAGGGCTTCGGCGTCTTCCATGGCCATGACGGCGCCGGATGCAAGGTACTGCAGGGGTGGGTGGGCGGCGTCGCCGAGGAGGATCATGCGCCCGTCGACCCATTCGCGGAGTGGCTCGCGGTCGGACATTTGCCACCACTGGTCCTTCCAGAGTTTTTGTGTGCGCTCCTTAATGTATGGGATGCAATGGTTGTAGGCGGTGGCGAGCTCGTCGTTGTTGCCCCAGTCGTCGGGGATGTTGCCGGCGTCGCGGCCGTCGAGGTAGCGGTCGGATTGAAAGACGCCGACTTGGTTGAGCATGTCGCCGCCGCGGAGTTTGTACTGGATGAAGTGGCAGTGTGGTCCGATGTAGCCGATGACGCCGTTGATGTTGGCGGCTTCGGGGTCTTCGGAGATTGGGGTGGTGCCGCGGTATGCCACATAGGCGGAGGGGACTGGTTCGTCTTGGACGAGGCGGGGGCGCATGACGGAGTGGATGCCGTCGAATGCGAGGAGGACATCGGCGTGGACGGTGTGGTCTTGGTTATTGTCGCGGTGGTGGAGGTGGACGTCGATGCCATTTTCGACGGTGTCGCATCCGGTGACGACGACGCCGTTGACGAGTTCGGCTCCGGCGTCGCGGGCGGCGTCGAGAAGTAGGGCGAGCAGGTCGGAGCGGTGGACGACCATGTAGCGTCCGCCGAAGTGATGCTCGAAGTCTTCGCCGAAGTTCATGGTGAGGATGGGGCCACCGTTGATGGCGTCCTTGAACTGCATGTACTCAGGAAGGTAGCCCTTTTCGACGAGCGCTTCCAACACGCCCCAACGCTTGAGCATTCGCCAGCCGTGTGGGCCAATTTGGAGCCCGGCGCCGACTTCTTTGAACTCGCGTGCGCGTTCGTAGAGGGTAACGTCCGCTCCGCGGAGCGCTAGGGCGAGTGCGCCTGCTGCACCTCCGATACCACCACCAGAGATGATTACCTTCTGACCTGAAAGTTCTTGCGACATGGGTGTTTCCTTTACTTCTGAATGCGAGTGAGTACGAACAGGGATGCTGCGCTGAGCAGTGCCGCACCGCCGAACATGATGTAGTTAGATCCGACGCCGAGTCCCATGGACAGCAGCAAACCTGCGGCCTGTGGTGCGAGTACGGCGCCGAGGCGGCCGACGCCGAGCGCCCAGCCGAGTGCGGTGCCGCGCAGGTTGTGCGGGTAGAAGTTAGCGATGGCTGCGATGATGAGGATCTGCGTGCCGTGCGTGCCTACGCCGGCCGCGATGAGGATGAGGTAGACCATCCAGACCGGTGGGTGGACGAGGAGGAGCAGCAGGGCGACGCCTGCGACGCCTGCAGCGACGATGCCTGTCGGCAAAGTGCCGAAGCGGTCGCCGGCCCACGCGGTCGTGACTGATCCGAGGACTGCGCCGAGGTTGAGCGCGAGGGTGAACATGAGTGCCGCGCCGAGGTTGTAGCCTGCGGTTTCCATGAGGCGTGGCAGCCAGGTGCCCAGACCGTACCAGGCGAGCAGGGTCACGAACGTGGCGATAGCGAACCAGATCGAGATCGCGCGGTACTTGCCCACGAGCAGCTCTTTGAAGCCTGCTGGGTCGTCGTGTCCTTCGCGGGCTTCGTAATCGGCTTCGATGACCTTCGAGGATGGGATGACTTTCAGCGCGATTGGAAGGCCGATGACCAGCGGCACGACCGCGATGAGGAACATGACGCGCCAGCCTTCTTCGTGCGCTGGCACAATCCACTTTGCAAGGATGGCTGCAATCGAGCCGCCGATCGGCACGCCGGACATCATGACTGTCGACCACGCTGCGATTTTGTTGCGCGGCACGAGGTCCGAGGTCATGGCATTCACGGATGGGACGAGGCCGCCAAGTCCGATGCCTGCGATCAGGCGGAATACGCCGAACATCCATGGGTTGGGTGCGAATGCACACAACAGGGTGAAGATGGAAAGGATGAGGACTGACCCGATGACGGCGAGCTTGCGGCCAAGCGAATCGGACAAACGCCCAACGAGAACGGCGCCGATGACCATGCCGAGGAATGCGGTGGAGCCGATGGCGCCGAGTTGAGCGTTATCCAAACCCCACTCGTGGGAGAGTGCGGTTTGGACGGTGCCGTAGACGATGAGGTCGTAGCCGTCGAAAACTACGAAGAACCAGCCGATGAGGACGGCTGCCAGACGACGGCCGGAGATGCCGAGTACCTTGAAGCGTCCGTCGTCGCCTCTCTTGATCGGAGGGTAGGGGGCCTGCTCGATGAGCGGCTCGCTGTGATGTGTAGGGGAAGTCATGTCCACATGCTCCAAGTGACGTGCGCTACAATCAACGAGATTCCAGATAGCGGAAGGAGCTCATTATGGACGCAGAGCGCAGGCCGAAGGAATATCTTGCCTCCGTCGATGTCACGTTGAGGGCATTGCTGTACCTCCGTCGAACCCATTCGGCCACAGTCACCAAGCTTTCGGAGGAGCTCGAAGTTGGGGTGTCGACGGCCCACCGTACGCTCCAGATGCTAAAGTACCGCGGCTTTGTCGTACAGGCTGAAAACCGCCATTACCTACCGGGGCCTGCAATGTTGCAGTCGCAGACGAATGTTGGGGCGGGGCAGTCGTTGGTCAACGCGTGTCGTCCGTATATGCAGCAGATTGTCGCCACGACTGGGGAGACGTGCCATCTGATGGTGCAGCAGGGTACTCACAGCTCGTTTCTGTTCACCGTGGAAGGACCTAAACCGGTGCGCGTGGGGGATCGGCGAGGGCAGATTATTCCGGCGGAACAGAACTCTGGTGGCCTCGCGATGCTGGCGGAGCTATCGGCGAAAGAGCTACGCCAGCTCTATCCCCAGATGGGGGAGCGTGACGTCCTGTTGTTGCGGAGAAAGCTGCACAAGATTCGCACCCAGGGCTTTGCAGTGAATCCCGGTATGTACGAGACCGATGTGTCGGCTGTTGGCATGGCGCTATTGAACGACGTTGGGGATACGCTCGGCGCGCTCAGCGTGGCGGTGCCGACAGGCCGCTTCGCAGAAGTGCGCGATCAGTGCATTCGGAGCCTGCTCATGCAGGGCCGGGAGCTGAACCGCACATTAGAACGGTCAAACATGCCCCAAGTGTCTGACTTGGGGGTGGATTGGAACTGACGGTTACCCCCTCTGACAGTCTGTAGTTCCGCTATCTGGAAATACATTGTGGCGTGGCTCATTGACCCATACGTTGAGTGTCACACATCATCACAGAACGGAGGTGTTCACATGGGTACTCCACATCAACCACCACCAGCAACGCCCGAAGAAGAGGCCGAGCTGCAGTCCATGTACGAACGCATGGAAGACACGCACATGAAGCCACTTTGGACTCAAATTGGTGGCCTCATGCCCGATACTCCGGAGCCGAGCGCTGTTGCCCATCACTGGGATTGGGAAGAGCTGTTCCGTCTGGCGCAGCGCTCCGGCGAGCTCGTCCCGGTCGGACGCGGGGGTGAGCGTCGTGCAATCGGGCTTGCCAACCCGGGCCTCGGCGGCAACACGTACATCTCGCCGACGCTGTGGTGCGCAATCCAGTACCTCGCGCCGGGCGAAAACGCGCCGGAGCACCGGCATTCCCAGAACGCGTTCCGTTTCGTTGTAGAAGGCGAAGGCGTATGGACTGTCGTGAACGGCGACCCGGTCCCGATGCGTCGCGGCGACTTCCTGCTCACCCCGGGTTGGAATTTCCACGGACACCATAACGTCGCTACCAAGCCGATGGCCTGGATCGACGGCCTGGACATCCCATTCCAGCACCAGATGGATACCGGGTTCTTTGAACTCGGTAGTGAACAAATGACCGACGAGTCGACGCCTGACAAGTCGCGCTCTGAACGACTGTGGGCGCACCCGGGCCTGCGCCCTCTCGCGTTCCCCGGCGCCAAGAGCAGCTCACCTATTGGCCGTTACGCCTGGGAGCACACCGACGCAGCGCTCAACGACCAGCTTGCGCTTGAGGACGCCGGCCACGTCGGCGTCGTAAGTCCCGGTCACGCAGCGATCCGCTACACGAACCCAACGACTGGCGGCGATGTCATGACGACGATCCGCGCGGAGTTCCACCGCCTGCGTCCGAATGCCTCCAGTATTCCGGTACAGGAAGTTGGCAACCGCGTCTTCCAGGTATTCGAAGGCTCTGCCACCATCAAGGTTGGCGACGAGGTCTTTGAAGCACGCCATGGCGATATCGTGAACGTCCCGTCGTGGAAGCTGTGGTCTATCGAAGCCGGTAGTGATGGGGTAGACCTGTTCTGCTTCTCGGATCACCCAATCTTCGAAGCCCTGCACCTTGCACGTACGTACTCCCCGAAAGGAAACTAAATTACAATGCGACTGATTACGCTCCGCACCAACGAAGGAACCACCGCCGCACGCCTGACCAGCAACAATACGGCAGTGAAGCTGAACTACAAAGACCTTTCTGAACTGCTGCAGCAGGACAACTGGGAAGAGCTCGCTGCGGCCGAAGGTGAAGAGGTCACGTTCGAGAACAAAGATCTCGACGCCGTCGTCCCACGCCCGCGCAAGATCGTCTGCGTCGGTTTGAACTACGCCAACCACATCAAGGAAATGGGCCGCGACCTACCGAAGGTTCCAACGCTGTTCGTGAAATTCGCGGACGCCCTGATCGGCCCATACGACGATGTCAACGTCCCAGAGTGGGGCAATAAGGCGCTCGACTGGGAAGGCGAATTGGCGGTAGTGCTTGGCAAGCGTGCCCGCCGCGTGAAGAAGGAAGACGCCGCAGAGTACATCGCTGGCTACGCGGTGATGAACGACTACACTCAGCGCGACTATCAGTACGCCACCTTGCAGTGGCACCAGGGTAAGTCCCTGGAGAAGTCCGCCGGCTTTGGCCCGTGGCTGACCACCCGCGACGATTTCACCTTCGGCGGCGAGCTGGCAACGTACCTCAACGACGAAAAAGTCCAGTCCACCCCAACTGATGACTTGGTCTTCAACCCAGAGGCCCTCATCGAGTACATTTCGCACATCTACCCGCTCGACGCCGGCGATGTCATCATCACCGGCACTCCAGGTGGCGTCGGCCATGCCCGCGACCCGAAGCGTTACATCGGCGACGGCGACACGGTCACCGTCGAGATCGAAGGCCTGGGTCGCATCGCGAACCGGACGGTGTTCGAGTAATGAGCTTCCACGACCTGTCCCTGGAAGAGCGCCTGACGCTCACCCGACGCGGCACCGCCCACTACAGCGGGCAGGTCGCGTTGCTCAACAACGAAGACTTTTCGACGCCATCATTACTCGAAGGCTGGACTCGTTCCCACATCGTCGCCCACGTCGCGTACAACGCGGCTGCACTGTGCAACCTCATGCACTGGGCGGAGACTGGCGAAGAGACCCCCATGTACGAGTCCCCACAAGCACGTGGCGAAGAAATTGAGCACGGCGCAACACTGCTTCCCGACGCACTTCGCAACCTCCACGATCACACCGTGGCCCGCCTGGACGCTGCCTGGCGCGACGCCACCGAGGCAGCCTGGTCCGCCGAAGTGAAAACCGCGCAGGGCCGCACCGTGCCCGCGTCCGAAACGCTATGGATGCGCACGCGCGAGGTCTGGATCCACGCCGTTGACCTCGATGTGCGCGCGACATTCAGCGATATCCCTGAGGTCATCCTGTCCACCCTGCTTGAGGAAATACCAGGAAAATGGCGCGCCGGTGGCCTTGGTGAGGACCTGGTCCTCATCGCGACCGACACCGGCCAACGCGTTGCCGTGACCGAGACCGCGACCACTGAAGTCCGTGGCACGCTCGCCGGGCTTGTTCGGTGGGCTGCCGGTCGCGGCACGTCAGGCGTCGACACCGACGTTGAAGCGCCCCGCTGGCTCTAGCAGCCAAAGCACAGAGCACCATCGCTTGCACCGTGGAGATCTGGTGAAGACGATAGTGCTTTCTTTGCTTCTAACGCGTAGCAATATCAGGATTCAACTTTGATGGGGCAGCTCTTGAGCAGATCAGACGCTCTGTTACACGAGGTTAAAAAAAGACCGTGGATGTCTTGGTCCACAAAGTTTTAAAGCTCAAAAATGTCATACAGCGTTCCCCGGGATATGAGCGATTGCGCTCTCAGCCAGACCGATCGAGCATCGTCTCGTGGCGCTCGCCGTCACGTTTAAAGTGTTCTACCGTAACTTCCGAAAAGGCCCCAACATTTTTCACGAAGGGCCAGCGGGCGCACCAAATTCCTTGGTTCTGGAAGACCGGTTCGGAAAATCCCAGGTCGGCGGGAGCGCGGGAGGGAATTTGGTGTCACCCCAGCCGGAGCGAGTGACAAAGGACGCAACCACATTCTGTCTAGCCATTCAAAATGCCTGGCAGCAAATGTGCTAGATGTTTTGGGTTGCGTCCTTTGTCACTGGAGCATTCAGAAAGGCAAGAAAAACTACTCCGATTTGCTCTCGCGCTTGATCAGCGGCTCCAACTTGTCGCGGAGACGCGCCTTCCAGTCGGCGGCGGCCTCCTCGTAGCCTTCCTCGTGCGGGTGCATGCCGCGGTGGGTGAATTTGACGCGGGTGTCGCCGTCGGGGGCGTCTTCAAGCTCGAAGATGATGTCGGTGTCGTCCCACTCGGGGTCCTCGAGCAGGTTGCCGGTGGGCTCGACGCGCCAGACGAGGCGGTCGCCCTGCTCGGCTTCGGAGACGTAGAGCTCGGCGAATTGGTCGTCGTTTTGGAAGTGGAACTCGCCGCCGGCGGTGTCGGCGGAGCCCTCGATGGTTTCGTCCCACCACTCCTGTGGCCTGGTGATGGCGCGGAAGACTTCGGTGCGGCTCGCCGGGACCTCGAAGGAGGTGGAGAAGTCCTTCACGGCGCGGAATTTGGTGCCGTCGGAGAACTCATAGTCGGGCATGGCGCCGTCGGGGTCGTAGATGGAGACGTCGAAACCTTGGTCGCGGATCTGCTTGATGCCTTCTTTAATCAGCAGGCGCCCGGCCTTGTTGAAGGAGGTGACGTGGGAGACGTCGAGCACCAGGCGGTTGCCGGCGAGGCGGTATTCGCCGAGGTCGTGGAGGATTTTCTCGGCGGCGGTGAAGTTGATCATGCCCTGGAGCTCAACGACAGTCTTTGCTTCTCGACGATCCACCGTCCGGATTCCCGGCGCCGCGTAGTAGTCGGCGCTCATCAGGTTGAGGCCGAGGGATTCGGAAAGCTCGCGGAAGATCTTCACGCCGCGGACCGAGTTGCCCTGCTTGTCCAGGCGCGGGCTCAGCGAGGCGATGCCGAGCTGCCCCGGCATCGTGCCGATGAGGCCACCGGCCACGCCCGACTTGGCGGGGATGCCCACGTTGACCATCCAGCGGCCGGAGCCGTCGTACATGCCGGCGGACGTCATCACGGCTTGCGTCACCCGGCTAGCCGCAGCGGACATGATGCGCTCGCCGGTGATCGGCTGGACGCCGCCGTTGGCCAAGGTGGCGGCCATCACGGCGAGGTCGCGGACGGTGACCAGGATGGAGCACTGCTGTGTATACGAGTTCACGGCGTCGTGGGCCTGGTCTTGGACCATGCCGAACTCCCGAAGCAGGTGCGCGATGGACAGGTTGCGGTGCGCGGTGGCCAGTTCGTCGTCGAGGATGTTTTGGTCGATGCGCAGCTCGCGGCCCGCAAGGCGGGAAAAGAACGACCGAATCTTCTCGA
This sequence comes from Corynebacterium sp. CCUG 51687, assembly GCF_024453995.1. NCBI lineage: Bacteria > Bacillati > Actinomycetota > Actinomycetes > Mycobacteriales > Corynebacteriaceae > Corynebacterium > Corynebacterium sp. CCUG 51687. Next base: position 9,450 of record NZ_JAGPYT010000014.1, read on the forward strand.
CGCGGTCTTCGACACTCGAATCCGGCCCGTTGATGAGCTGGTTCACGGCGATGGCGCCCGCATTGATCATGGGGTTTGAAGGCCGGTTGGTGGCGTCGTCAAGTGAGATGGCGTTGAAGGCCTCCCCCGAGGGCTCAACCCCCACAACCTTGTGCACCTCCTGCGCGCCGAGTTCCTCGAGCGCGAGGGCGTACACGAACGGCTTCGAGATCGACTGGATGGAAAACTCGTAGCTGTCGTCACCGACGGAGTACAGGTGGCCGGACGTGGTGCACACGGCGAGGCCGAGCTTGTCCGGGTCGGCGGTGCGCAGCGACTCGATGTAGTCGGCGAGCTCGCCGGCGTCGTCGTCGCGGACGAGGTCGAGGATCTTATCGAGGTACGCAGGCACTGGAGTTGGCATGCCGCCAGCTTACTTCCCACATAACATCCCACATAACATCCCACATGTGGGATGTTGAGTGGTATGTTGAGTTTATGCAGGCAGAAGAGTTATCGAAGATCGTCGCAGATCTGCGGTTGGTCGGTGAGACACCGCGAGTTGAGGTGAAATCGAACGTCGGGAAGAGCATCCTGGAGACGCTCTCCGCGTTTGCGAATACGCGGGGTGGGGTGATTCTCATCGGATTGAGCGAGGACGCATCCTTCGCCCCGCTCGATAGGTTCGATGCGCAGCGCGCCCAGGATGCGGTCGCGTCGCGCTGTGACCAGCTCTCACCAGTGCTTCGACCACTTGTCACGCCGGTGCCGTTCGAAGGGTCCGTGATTGTAGTCGTCGAGGTGCCCACCCTTCCCCCGCGCGAGCAGCCCTGCTACGTCAAGGAACGAGGGATGTACAAGGGCAGCTTTACTCGTACCGGGGAAGGCGAGCGGCGCCTCGAGCCCTACGAAATTGACCGCCTGCTCGAGGAACGCACCCAACCCACGTGGGATGAGGAGCCAGTGACAGACGCCTCCCCGGACGACCTGGATACCGACCTGCTCACCCCCTACCTCTCCCATCAGAAATCACTGCGGCCGCGCACCTTCAAGCAGGGTGATGTAACAGCAATGCAGCGCCTACGCATCCTCGATGGCGAACACCCCACACTCGCTGCACTTCTCACTATGGGTGAGTACCCGCAGCAGTTCTTCCCGCGTCTGACCATTACGTTTACTCTCTTGCCAGGCACTGAGATCGGGGAGGTCGCGGAAGGAATTCGGTTCCTGGACAACGCGACGCTCACCGGCACGATTCCCGAAATGGTCGAAGCGGGCGTCGAACTTGTGAAGAAGAACATGCGCACCGCGAGCGTCATCGGCGATGTGTACAGGAAAGACATGCCGGACTACCCGGTGGAGGCAGTACGCGAGGCGCTGGTCAATGCCGTCATGCACCGCGATTACTCCCCTGCCGCGCGTGGGGGCCAGGTACAAATCATGATGTTTGCCGACCGTCTGGAGATCACGAATCCTGGGGGCCTCTACGGCGGAGTCACCACGGAAAACCTTGGCGACGCCGGGGTCAGCAACTCACGCAACCAGCGGCTTTCTACGTTCCTGGAGGAACTGCGCTTCGACGACGGCGGGCCCGTCGCGGAAAACCGTGGCTCTGGAATCGCCGTGATCGAACAAGCGCTTGCCAAAGCGCTCATGCCCCCACCGACGTATGCAAACTCGCTCACGCACTTCACGATCACCTTTCACAAACGCAGAATCATCGCAGCAGAGCGGCACGGGACGGCCATCGACCAAGTGAAAGATCTCCTTGCCACGAAGGAGTCCTGGTCCACGACCGAGCTCGTAACGGAGACGCAGCTGAGCCGAACCGCAGTCCAAAATGCGCTGAATCGCCTGGTAGATGCCGGTGAGGCGGAGCGAACAGAGCCGCATAAGAGCCCCCGCCAGCGCTACCGCGCAACATAACATCCCACATAACATCCCACATGTGGGATGTTATGTGGGATGGCGGACGAGGTCAAGGATCTTATCGAGGTACGCAGGCACTGGCGTAGGCATGCACGACAGTCTAGAGCTTTGCGCATATCGACGCCTACTCTTACCTTTTTGTCCACTTTCCTTTACATAGTGGCGTGTTTAGTTTATTGTTTGTCGTAGGCGCTTACAAAGCAGAAAGGAGCGCTGATGCCCGACGCACACGAAAACATGGTCCGCAAATGGCGGCGGTGGCAAGAGCTCTCCCAGGCCGAGCTCGCCGCACAGGTGGGAGTGTCCCGCCAGACCATCGCCAACATCGAAAAAGGTAACTACTCCCCCTCCGTCCACCTCGCACTCGACATCGCACACACCCTCGGCAAGACCGTTGAAGCCCTCTTCGGCGACGAACAGGAAGGATAACCCCATGTTGAAGCAGTACGGCGACAAGAAGATCGCCCTGGCAAACCAGGGCACCGACGACGAATACCAGCAGCAGATCCTCCACCAGTCCAGCACCGTGACCTCGGAGACGCTGATGTACACCACCACGTTCATCATGGCGATCCTCGCCTGGGTCCTGCCAAGTGGTGTGGCCATCTACTCACTGCTCGCGCTGTTGCCCGGCACGCTCGCACAAACCGCCGGCGCGCTGTGGATGCAGAACTACGCCCCGCGGCCCCGCCCGCCCAAGATTTTCACGCTGTCCACCCTGCCCATCTGGATCTTCCTCGCGATCGCCTTAGCCGGAATCGCTTTTAACGACTTCGACAGTGACCCGAGCGGCAGTATCGGCATGGTCATCGGCGTGATCGTCGGCGGTGGCGCTGCTGCGATCTTCGCCCCGCGCTGGCAGCGCTCGCGGCGCCGCAGCGACGAAGAGCGATTGGACCAAAATCTCGAGGATTAATAAACACGAGTATATTCGTGTTTATGTTCATTGACGAGAAACCGAACCCGAAACAGGCCTACCTGAGCGACGAGCACGCCGAGATCATCAAGGCGACGCTCCCGCCGGTAGGCGCGAACATCCAGACGATCACGAAGACCTTCTACAACAAGATGTTCACCGCCCACCCCGAGCTCATCGCCGACACGTTCAACCGCGGCAACCAGAAGCAGGGCGCGCAGCAGAAGGCGCTGGCGGCGTCGGTGGCGACGTTCGCCACGCAGCTGGTGGACCCCGAGGCACCGGACCCAGTGATGATGCTGGACCGCATCGCGCACAAGCATGTCTCGCTGGGCATCACGGCGGACCAGTACCAGATCGTGCACGACAACCTGATGGCCGCCATCGTCGAGGTGCTTGGCGATGCCGTCACCCCAGAAGTCGCCGAGGCCTGGGACAAGGTGTACTGGCTGATGGCCGACGTCCTCATCAAGCACGAGGGCAAGCTCTACGAATCAGATGGCGTGGAGGCAGGCGACGTGTTCCGCACCGCCACCGTCACGGAGAAAACCCAGCTCAGCGACACCGTCTACGCCTACACCCTGGAGGGCGACTTCACTGCGCCGCGCCCGGGCCAGTACACGTCGGTCGGCGTGAAGCTGCCGGATGGGGCGCGCCAGCTGCGCCAGTACTCCATCATCGAAGGCGACGCCTCCCACTACCGAATCGCCGTGGAGACCGAGGGCGAAGTATCCACGTTCCTGCGCGACCACGTCAACGTCGGCGACACCGTCGACGCCACACTCGCCGCCGGTGACCTGGTGCTGCAGCCTGGCACGAACCCGGTGGTGCTGATCTCCTCCGGCATCGGGTCCACGCCAATGACCGGCATTTTGGGGCACCTCGCTGCAGAAGGCTCGCCACGCAAGGTCACCGTCGCGCATGTCGACGAATCGCAGCAGTCGTGGGCGCAGGCGGATGAGATGCGGATGCTCGTCGACAAGCTTGACGACGCCTCCCTGCACCCCTACTTCCGTGCCGAGGGCCAGCGCCTCAACGTCGCTGACCTGGACGTTTCCGGCGCGGACGTGTACCTGTGCGGCGGCGAGGGCTTCCTGCAGTCCATCCGCGACGACCTGGCACAGCTCGACCCGGCGAACGTGTACTTCGAGCTGTTTAGTCCGAACGACTGGCTGATCGGTTAACCAGCCGGGCCCCGCACTGCCCCGACGCGTCGAACGGCATGAAGTCGAGGTGGTGGGGGCCGATGGTGGCGTCGATAAACCCCTGGTGCAGTGCGCAAATCGTGGCTGCGGGCGGGGTGCCGTCGGCGGCGACGAACGGGCAGGCCTGCAGGCCGACTTCCACGGAGGCGTCGCCGTCCGCTTCGCGGACGAGCGGGTCGAAGCCCATCTCGCGCAGGGAGCGCAGCACCGCGGCGGCGAGCTCCTCGAAGTCCTCGGGCGGCTCCCCGAAACGGTCCGCGTTGCGCCGCGCCCACGCGCGCCCGAAATCGCGGGCTGCGTCCAGATCGAAGCCGGCGAGCGACTCAATCAGCGACTCGACGAGCGCGACGTACTCGTGCATCACAGCGTGATGCTGCGGGGTGCGCGCATGGTAGACGTGCGAGGGGCGGCCGCGGGTAGTGCGGCTGGCCACGCGCCAGCCCACCAAACCGCGCTCCGCCAGCTCATCGACGTGGCCGCGCACAGTATTGACGTGGATGCCAAGCTCCTTGCTCAGCTCGCTGAGCAAGGCACCCTCCGGGAAGGAATCGAGCGCATCGAGGACCTCACGCTGCTTCGGGCTGAGCTCTGCCGCGCGGCGCATCAGTTCCGCGGTGGGCAGGGGGGCGGCGGCGTCGTCGATAGTCATAGTTCGATCTCGCACTGCGACGGGCGACTATACGGCAGCAGCTTGTGCACGATGCCGCCGCTGAGTTCATCGAGGTAGCCGGCGTGCAGGGCGCAGATGACCGAACTTGGCGCGCTGACGCCCACCGTCGTGAACGGGCAGGCGTTGAGGCCAATGTTGCCGGACTGGTTTGGGTAGGAGGGATCGAAGCCGAGGTCCCGCAAGATCGCGATCAGGGCGTTGAGCTGGGACGCACCGGAGGCATCCGACTGCACCTCGCGCCCGTTGTGAGTCTGGCGCGCCCACTGACGGCCGATCTCGCGCGCCTTCTCTGTATCGCCCTCGGTGAGGCACTCCGCCATCGTCCTGACCAGGCCGATGTACTCGCGAGTCACGGTCGAGTGGTGCGGGGTGCGCGTGTGGAAAATGTTGCTCGGGCGGCCGCGTCCCTCGCTCGGAGCCGTGGTGACCTGCACCAAATCCCGCGCCAACAACTCATCCAAATGCCCGCGGATCGTGTTGGGGTGCATCCCCATCTCCTTGGCAAGGTCGCCGACCTGCGCCCCATGCGGGTGCAAAGCTAAGCGATCAAGCACCTCGCGCTGCTTCACGCTCAACTCGGCGGCGCGGTCCATCAGGTCCGTCGTCGGTTGAGGCGGGGTCGCCGAATTCACGTGTCCTCCTTCGGTCAGAGCTCTTTACCAGCTTAAACCGAAATCGCCGATTTTCCCTATTCCAGGCCGTATTTATTGAAAGAACGTAATGAAGAGGTTATTTCGCACTTTCTCGCCATAACACCTGGCCCAAGTCGTGGTTCCATACATACAGTTTAAGGGCCTCATCGGCGCAATGATCAGGCCTGCTATTCTAACCAACGTAGTCCCTCGGATCTGGGTCACAGACATCGACTTTGTGTTCCCCCGAGGGTTTTTCTATGGCGTTGAGCTTGAGTTAAGCCGCGTGTCGCGATACGGCGCACCAAATTCGACTCCGTACAATCAGCGACCAGGTGTTTTGTCTTTTCTCCTCGCCGAAAACCCGGGTTCTGGTGCACAGCAAACTGCCAGACCCCTCTATCGTCAGCGGGGTCGATGATAAAAGAGTCCGTCTGCACACTTGGGAGGATAGTTATGGAGAAGCTGCTCCTTTATTTCTTTTTGGGTGGCGTATGCCTACCCCTTACCGCATGTGGAAACGCTGTTTATACTGACATTTCTGGAAAAGTTGGGTTTTCACTCAATGAATCTGGTGGCGTAGTCATAGAGGTGGAATCGTGTGGTACTGAACTAGACGGCGTAGATTTGTCTGGCCCAAATATAGATGGCAAGAATCACCGGTACGCGAGCTTCAAAGCCCAGGAACCGGTCGCCGGTCACTTCAAGGTCGATATTTCTGACCCAGGGTCGAATTGGAAAGCTGAGTCACCCGTTGAAGCTCCAGAGGATGCTGATGAGCTTTTGATTGCCAATGCTTCCTCTTCCCATGAAGATGTCCAGCCATACCCAGTTGACGCGAAACTATCAGAAATCCGTGCGCTTCAACCAGGGGAAGTGATTACCGGTTCTTCGGAGAGCACTGTAGACGAATCCTCAAGAAAGGTCATGACGCAAGAGGAATTTTCTCGCTGTGATTGATGCTTCCTCAAAGCTGTCGACCCGAAAGTCAGCTTGGGCTACGCTATGAATCCCGATTGGTTGCCCACGCACCGTATTCACGTGGATTCCTATCTCGTCAGCGAGGTCGCCGAATCCACGTGTCCTCCTTCGGTCAGAGCTCCTCACCAGCTTAAACCGAACTCGCCGATTTTCCCTATTCCAGGCCGTAGTTATTGAAAGAACGTAATGAAGAGGTTATTTCGCACTTTCTCGCCATAACACCTGGTACTTCGCTATTGGCCACCAACCACGTAGCCAGGTCAGTGTCAATCATGCGGGCGAGGGACAAGATTTGCGCGAATGCCTCCTCAACTGTTCTCCTTCTTTTTTCATTTCGATGCGTTTGCCCACGAAGTGGGACACCATTCAGTAACGGTTCATGATGTGCAACACGGTTCCATACATACAGTTCAAGGGCCTTACCGGCGCAATGATGAGGCGTATGCGATATTCTAACCAACGTAGTCCCTCGGATCTGGGTCACAGACATCGACTCTGTGTTCCCCCGAGGGTTTTTCTATGAGCGGTGAGCTGGGGGCCGAAATCGCGGCTTAAGGGATATTTTGTGTGTAACTAACTGCGTCCGGCCCACCCTTTTCTCACTCCTAAGCTGGGGTTCCACTGATGATCAATGCCGGTTTCGAATTCTTTCGGTCCGTCGACCTCTTCCCGTTGACCTCTTCCCGTCGACCTACTCCGGTTTACCAACGCAGGTCAGCACAAAATCGGCAAAATAGCATGAAATGGGCCCAAAATGCCGTGACCTGCATTGGTCGACGCTAGGAGGTCGACCGGAACACCCGCTACCTCGATACGACCAGAATCGTGCACGTCAAGGGCTTTGCTCGTCCCCCTGGCTATATACGACCGCCCAACAGACAGGCGGCTGGTTCTAGTCCCCGAGAGCCCTCGATCTCGCTGGGTCCCTGCGCTACCCGCAGACTCCATACCACACACCAGACGTCATTCGGTGTTGATTTCTCAAAACGGGCAAATGGAACTGTTTTGAAAACCATATCTGGTTGTTGGCCGAGGCCATCCCGGGAAACCAGATGGATTTATACACACAAAATGTCCCTTAAGCCGAAATCGCCGATTTTCCCTATTCCAGGCCGTATTTATTACGATCGGGACCGTGAATAAAAAAGGGCAGACCTCCGACGGGCTGGCGTGGGCCATCATCGCCGTATTCGTGGCGCTCGTGGTCGCGTTCAGCGCGCTGAGCTCGACCGCAGGCAACGATGGCAGCTCGGCTCCACTCGACACCAGCGGCGCCACCACCCTCGACGTCGACATCCACGGCATGGCATTCACGCCGAATCGTATCGACGTTCCCTCCGGTACCCGCCTCATCCTCACCATCACCAACTCCGACGACCAACAGCACGACCTCAAGCTGGGCAGCGAGTACACAGGCCGCATCGATCCCGGCGACACCGTCGTCCACGACTTCGGCGTCTTTACCGAGTCCACGCAGGGCTGGTGCACGATCGCCGGGCACAAGGCGATGGGGATGGTGTTCGACGTCGTGGTCGGGTCGGCGAGCCCGAGCACTTCGCCGAGCGCCGCGCCCAGACCGGTAGTCGCCGCGGATGGGCCTGACGACGGCCTGGTCTACCGCGACCCGGCGCTGCCTCCCGCGCCCGATGCTCCCGAAAGAACAGTGCACGAACACACCTGGCACGTTGCCGAAAGCGAGCGTCAGGTCGCGCCCGGCGTCACCCAACCCGTCTGGACCTTCGACGGAAAAATGCCAGGGCCCGTGCTGCGCGGGCGCGTCGGTGACCTGTTCCGCATCACCATCGTCAACGACGGCACAATGGAGCACTCCATCGACTTCCACGCCGGCGAAGTCAACCCCGATACGAATATGGCCCAGATCGCCCCGGGGGAATCGCTCACGTACGAGTTCGAGGCCCGTCGCTACGGAATCTGGATGTACCACTGCGCGACGATGCCGATGAGCCTCCACATCGCCAACGGCATGTTCGGCGCCGTCGTCATCGACCCACCGGACCTCACACCTGTCGACGCCGAATACGTCCTACTCTCGCACGAGATCTTCCTCGGCGAGGACGGCGCCGACCCCGAGCGAGTCGCCGCCGGGCTCTACGACCTCACCGCGTTCAACGGCTACCCCAACCAATACCAGCAGCGTCCGATCCCGGCCCGGGTCGGCGATACCGTCCGGGTGTGGCTCTTCAACGTTGGCCCCAACAACCCCCTGAGCTTCCACGTGGTCGGCGAAATCTTCGACACCGTGTTCAAGGAAGGCCAGTACCAGATCCGAAACGCCACTGACACCGGTTCACAGGCGCTCGGGCTCCTCGCCGCCCAGGGTGGGTTCGTCGAGATGACCTTCGATGAACCCGGCACCTACACCTTCGTGAACCACCAGATGACCGACGCCGAAAAGGGACAGCGCGGCCAGTTCGTGGTCACGCCCTAGGCGAACGGGCTCAGGCGATCCGGCTCAGGCAATCCCGCCGAAGGCCGCCACAACGGCCGCCACTAGCGCCAGCGCCAGGGCAGACTGGCCGGCGGGGCGCTCCACGTGGGCGCCCGCCACCGGAGCCTCACGCTGCCCCCGCAGCACCTCCACCTGCGCTTTCACCGCCCTGCGCAGCAGCGGCAAGTATGCCACCAGCACGGCGAACACGAGCAGGCTCATCACCACCCGCAACCAAGACTGCTCCGTCACCAGCCACACCGTTAGCGCGAGGTTGTACAGCACGACCCGGAAGTAGGTGCCCCGGGACAGTTCCAGCAGCCCGGCGCGCACCGCCTTCGGGCCGCCGCCCATCGTGGTGGGCAGCAGGTAGCTCATGGTGCCAATCAGCAGTGGCGCCACGAAGCCGAGCAGGAGCGCCAGCGTGGGGATCTCCGGGACCGTCCGCACGAGCCCCACGGCGTACCAGAGCATCGTGCCGATCAGCCAGAACATCGCCACGAAGACGGAAAGTCCCGGGTAGGTGATGCGGTCGCGTGGGTCGCGCAACACGTCGATCACGTTGACCAGGAACCCCTGGAAGAGCCACAGCCACGCGCCGACGTAGACGAACGCACCAACCGCGACCACCTGCGAGATCCCCAGCAGCGCGCCGACGACGGCGCAGACAATCCCGGCCACCGCGCCCCAAATGGCCACGCGGGTGCGGTCCCGCATGCCGTTGATCCGCCACATCGTCGGGAACAGCACGCTCAGGCTCGACATCGCGGCCAGGCCCACAAAGCCCGCGACGTTGGTGAACAGGTGCGCCTGGCGGATCTGCTCCTGCCAGGTGCCGGGCAGGCCCATCGACAGCGACGCACCGAAGCACACCCCGAACAGCAGGCAGGCAGCCGACGCCACGTACCCGACCGCGGCGGGCCGGTGCCGCTTCTCCGGGCCGGCATCACGCACCAGCCGGGCGAGCACCACCGCGTGCCACAGCACCGCACCTGCGACCAGCAACCCGCCGGCCCAGGTGACCAGCCAGTGCTGTTCCCACCAGCTGGCCAGGACCTGGCCCACCAGCACCAACACGACGCCGACGTTCAGGACCCAGGTGCGCCGCAGCTGGGCCGGGCGTGCCTCCTCGGGAAGGCGCTGCTGCAGGAAACGCTCGGTCAGGTTCACGCTCCACAGCACGATCGAGTTCGCCACGATACCGAGCGTGAAAATGTGAATCAGCAACCACGCCGGTTCAGGGAACAGCGTGTGGGTGAGCCCGATCAGGATGAACACCCACATCCAGATGCTCACCGGCTTGGACGCCTTCCGGTGCCAGCTGCGTGCGCTCATTTATGCCGCCACCTTCGCGTCGCCCGACTTCGGGTTATCGCGGAAGCACCACCAGGTCACCGCACCAAAGACCAGGGCCGAACAGGCGATCATCACAAGCACATTGTGGTACGCCCCGGCGTAGGCGGGGGCGGCAAGCGCGTTGGTGGAGGCGTCGTAAATTGCGTCCATGCCGATGGGCTGCAGCTCAGCCGGGAGGTTGCGCACCATCCACATAGGCAGCAACGAGCCAGTCACCGCGACGGTGACCAGGGTGCCGAACTCGTAGGAGACCTCCTCCACCCCGGCGGCCATGCCGGAGCGGTGCAGCGGCGCCGCGCCAATAATCGCGATGGAGGACACGCTCATCACCGAGCCCGCCGAAAAGCCCATCACGGCCAGCGCCGTAATCTCGATGCCGAGGCTGCCCGCGTCCGAACCCCAAATCAGAGCCGCGGCACCCGCGGCGGCGCCCAGGAAACCGCCGCCGATGAGAGGCAGGAAGCCAATCTTGTGCAGGTAGGCGCCACCAAGTGTCGACGCCGGGATCGCGGCCGCCGCCATCGCGATGATGGTGGCGCCGGCGTGGAGGGGGGAGAAGCCGTCGACAAGCTGGAGCTTCTGCGTGGTCATCAGCTCGGCGCCGGCCATGAAGAACATGCCGCCGGCTGCTGCGACGACGCCGCCGGTGAACATGCGGGACTTGAAAATGTCGAAGGTGAGCAGCGGGTCCGCCAGCTTCCCCTGGCGGCGCACGAACAACACCGCGCCGACGACGCACAGCACCACCGCCACCACGAACAGGGACCAGCCGGAGTTTGGGTTCACCAATTCTTTGATAGCCATGGTCAGGCCCGACAGCGCGAACAGTGCGTACACCGAGGAGATAAGGTCCCAGTGCTTCGCCGGGTTCGGCATGTTCTCCGGGGCCAGCCAGAACGTCAGGGCCAGCGCGATGAGCACGATCGGCACGTTAATCAGGAAGACGGAGCCCCACCAGAACGCCTCCAGCAGCGCGCCACCGACCAGCGGGCCCAGCGCCGCACCCACCACGGCCACCGACCCCCAAATGCCGATCGCGGTGTTGCGCTCCCGCTCGTCCGGGAACGTAAGGCGAATCAGCGCGAGCGTCGCCGGCATCATCACCGCGGCACCCATGCCGAGCAGCCCGCGCGCACCCACAAGCAGCCACGCCGACGGCGCAAACGCCGCCGCCAGCGACGCCACCCCGAACACCACCAGCCCAACGATGAACATCAGGCGGTGTCCCAGCTTGTCACCCAGCGTGCCCGTGCCCAGCAGCAGCCCCGCCAGCACCAGCGGGTAGGCGTTAATAATCCACAAGCCCTGGGTCGGGGTGGTGTGCAACTGCTCGTTGAGCTCCGGCAACGCCGTATACAGAATTGAATTGTCCAGCCCGATCATCAGCAGACCGAGCGAAATCACTGCAAAGAAGGTCCAACGTTGACCCGGCGTCGAATCAGTCATAGGGACAAACTACACTCTAGGAAAACTAATCGACGCCTCTCCCCCCTCCACCGAAACATCCACACGCCCGCCGACCGGGAACGTCAACAACGGGTTCGTGTGTCCAAACGATGCGTTCGCCACCACCGGCTTCCCCCTCAACTCAGGTATCGACGCCACCATCTCCTCCACCATCACCCTCGTGACACGGCTCGCGGTCTGGAAACGCCCAATCACCAAGCCCTCAATCCCGTGACCATCCGGGGCCTGCAACAACGACACCAGCTCACGCCGGAAATCCATCACCGTGTACTTCCCCGTCACCTCCGCAAACAGCACCGCATCATTCAACGACGGCATAAACTCCGTGCCCGACAGCAACCCCAACGTGCCCAAATTCGACCCAAGCGCAATCCCCTCCGCGCGGCCCTCCTGGATCACCCACCAGCCATCATCCGGCTCCTGCACACGACCGTCCTGGTTAATAAACCAGTCATCGTCCGTGAACCAGTCCCCCGGCTGCCACACGATCGGCCCATCAGTAAACGCCGCCTGCACAAACGCGTCACGGGTCACCTCACCGAAATCGCGCATCCCCAACGTCGACCAGTGCGGCCCCACGTACACCACCTGGCCCGTCTTCGCATACACCGCATTCGCCAACGCCGACACATCCGAATTCCCACACAGGAACTTCGGGTGCTCCGCAATCACATCAAAGTCCAGGTGAGGCAGGATCTCGTTACTGGTAAAGCCGCCGATCACGCTCATGATGCCGTCGACGGATGGGTCGGAGTAGGCGTCGATAAGATCCTCAGCCCGCAACTTGCCCGGCGCAGACCAAAACATGTCCGACACCCGCACATTCGCCCCAAAACTCACCGACAAGCCAAGCTGCTCCAAACGCCGCGTAGCCAACTCAGCCACAAACCGCCCTGCCGAGCCCTGCTCCACATACGCCAACGAACGCGCCGGAGCCACCACACGCACATGGTCGCCTACCGACAACGGGCGAGGATACAACGCCATCAGTACAAATACACCGACGCGTTATTACCGCCCTGGCACCGGGCTCCCCCACCCGCCGGCCAGCACGACATCGTGTACGTCTGCCCCGTCACCGGGCTATACACACTCAACGACCCCGGGAACTCACCCGTGGCTGCAGCCCGCTCATTAAACACAGCCAACACATTGCCCGCGAACTCCGACGACGTATTCCCGGTCTCCGCCGTCGCGTTCGAGAACCCCGCACTCGACCCCATCGGCTCACGCCGGTTCACATTAGGCTTGTTGCCCTGGTTGTTCTGGTTGCCCTGGCTATTCTGGCCGTTCTGGCTTTCTGGCGCGACCGTCTCAACCTCCGTCACAATCACCGGATCCTGCTGCTCCCCATTCGACCCATCGGAACGCACAAACAAAAACGCCACCGCGCCAGCCAGCGCCAACAACACCAACGTCCCCAACACCGACAACGCCACCACCAGGCCAGTATTACTCTTCTGCTGCTGGGGTTGGTAAGGCTGTTGGTAGTACGGCTGCTGGTACTGCTGTTGCTGAGACGTCCACTCGTCAGTGCCGGGGTGGCTCTCGTTTGACTGGTACGGGTTCGTCATGAGGGGCTTCCTTCAGGGATATGCAACAATACTGCAGCTCACCTTACTAGGTGTGCGCTGCCGATATGCGGCGTGGACGCTCCGTAAGGGACTTTGCACCAAATTCCGGGTTTGCATTTTCGCGACCTGGGGAAACGCCACGCAGGTTTGTTGGAAACCGGGATTGTGGTGCACAGGAAACTGACGAGAGTGACAAATCTGACATCGCTAATTATCTAGCACTTTTATAACCTGGCGCTTTAGATAGCTGATCGAATTGGGTTGCGTCTTTTGTCACTGGCTCCCTGACCAAGTGCCAAATTCCTTCACCAAGAATCAGCGATCTGGGGAGGATGCCGCAAAAGCTAGCCACGAAAGGGGATCCTGATACACAGGAAACCCTATGGTGAAGCAATCCAGGACTTGCGAGGATCTTCTCTGGCTATTTTTCGCACCTGGCTTCCCACCAATGCCCAGCCCAGCTCGGGTAGCCCTCGTCCACTGCACGACGTATAGAAAACATATCGTTAAGCCGCCCTCGCACGTTGGTCTCCAACAGCTTCTCCTGATGGGGCACTCGATTACGTAGGCGAGTCAGCTTTTCAAAACGTCTCCCGATATTTTCCCTCGAACGATCATCGCTAGTCACATTCGGAAATGCCATATGCAGGCAGCTCTTCCACAAGATCTTGGCGTTCGCCCTGTGATCAGGAAGCGCTTTAATGCTGCGGTTTGCCGGTCAAGATTCTGATCTTTGGAGCTGACGCGCGCGTAACCAATTTTTTGACCCGCAACAGCCTCTGATTGTTCGGGAATGTCTAGAGGTAGTGACGGTTCTGTTTCATTACTCATGTACCCGCCCTAGCGAACAGTGGGTTAAACGCGATGGATGTAATCCCCGAACTGTTCATTTAGGGTGTGGCCCATGATTATCGCGACGATCAACGCGAGAGGTGGTGTGGGACTACAACGACGATGGGGATGATATGGCGTGGGAGTCTCTAAATCGCGCGATACGTGCGTCTGCTCGCCTGTCAAAAACTTTGGCCATTGGTGCTTCGCGAAGCGACTTAGTACCAGAAATGAAGCACCGGATATGTGCACCAGTGATTAGCCTAATCGTCCAGACTACACGCTGACACCTTAATCAAGAGGTGACGGCATTTATTATATGGATATTCCGTTGAATTTCTGGATCACAATCAAGCACAAATAGATCCCAGAGGGAACGCTCTGCCATCGCTCGACACATTAACGGCTTTTACATGACTGGTAAATTCCCTAGGTATTGTCTCTTCACCTAATGCCAAATCACGCCATAGTCGAGAGACACCAGCTCCTTCCATGGCGGGTTCGTCAACGTCTTTAGCCACACATGAAAGGCTATACAAACCCCATTCAGATTCATCAAAAGGGTAAGTGCCAAAGTCTCGCATATCCCTACGGAAATCTTGCATCATGACTTCGCGAATTACTTCGTCTCCCCCATGTGTAATTTCGTCAGTTACATAGAGTATCTGTGTGATCTCTCGAGCCTTATCCACTCTTTTTAAATACTGTTTATGGAATTGTTCAAGGTCAGACTCTCGAGCGAGGAAGTAAGTTGTAAAAAGAAGAGTTTCGCCCAACATATTAAATCGGATCACCGTCTACAGTGAAAGCTCCAGAATTTGTATACTTAGGCTGAGGGTAGCAGTGCCTTTTATGCACATTTTTTCCGAATTTGTTCGTGTACAAATCCGCATCTTTCTGCGCCTTTGTAGGATCTTTCGGATGATTGCCGTAAACAAACCCTACTATTGGGTTTCCCGATTCATTCTTTACCACTTGGCACTTCACTGTGTACATGCCCAGTTCATTTTTTTTCGCAGCCGAAAAAGCTGGAGCTGGGCTAACGAACAGTAGTGAAAAAGCAACCGGAATGGAAATAATCCACTTGGAGGTTTTAGAAATATTTCTTAGCAAAGGTCTACCCTGTCTATCTTATCTAGTCCACGAACAACCCACTTCACATTTTTCCTACTATGAGGGGAAACCTGTTCGCGAGAAGTATCTTTAGAACCCAAAATAGGAGACGTAACAGAAGTCATAACAACTTTGATTCTCATAGGCGCGTCGCAATTGTTATACACCTGGACAGCAGCCTTTTCCATTTTCGCTTCAACACACGATGGGGCAGTGTTAGCTGAACGGAACATCTGGCTAGAAGAATCTTCTTCCACCACTCCAGCCGCATAACCCTCGGGGATCGAAATGGACTCACCTTCGGATAGCTCCACAACCGAGTAAGCATCCTTTTCCAAACCAGAACTCCCCTCAACCGCCATGGCAGCCGGGGAAGAACAGGCAGCCATAGCGGTCGCTACTACAACTAAAGACCTAAAAACACGCATTTATTGCCACCAATCTCGTAACCCTTACTGGAAAGGTCAACCAATAGTACATTCGTCACGATAACTGAACTTAGTTACCTCCGCCACCATAATTATTTCTCGCCCAGTGCCCACCCTATTTCTATTAAAGGGTGAGCGCACTTCCCGGCATTTTTGTTGAGGTCATTCTTTCTTCCCAAAACATTGCTAAGCGAGAATGCGCGCCGGTACGCAGCATGAAGGATCTGCAAGGCTTGTATCCGAGGCACAAAGCACCTAAGAGCCGACTGTCGTGAACTGTAACCAAGTCGAATAAGCCAGCAGTTAACACACCTTATTTTCCGTAAACTGCCGACTATGGAAGAGAAAAACCTATCGTCATTAGTGTTTGGAAACGTCGTCCTTGAATCTCAGTTTTTGGGGACAACTCCTCGAATATATGCCGCTGACATGCGGTCTTATTCTTTACTACCCAGCCCTTATGCCACTCTCTCTGCCCCCTTAAATGATTTAAGAAGGCAGCTTCAACCTGACCATGCTGAGGCTATCGCTAAGAAAATCTTTGACTCCGTGGCTGAAGAGCTGAACGAAAAAATGCCGGCTTGGATTGATTGCCACGTCAAGGCGCTGGAGTTTTTCGGTAAACTGCCTGCGATAATCGTTTTTGATAATGCTGCAACGGCAACGTATCGACCGAAAAAGCACGCCACATACAGGATGGTCACCGACCGCTACGCGGCGTTTGCGGACTATTACGGGAACACCGGTACCAACAAACCGCATCCGACAAACCCAACTCGAAGAATGGCCTGAATAAAGGCTAGGTTCTTTTTCGGAACTGTTTTCTTGCTTCCACTGGTGGAGTTTTGTGCGCGACGAGAAGTGATCGCTTGGGCTTTCACGCCTACGCGTTTGCGCAATCTTCTTAGTTGTAAATACTGAACGAAAGTTCCATAGACTTGAAAGCACTTTCCATTTACTGTCATAAGCAAAGTACAGATCCAACAGTAAGGGAGCTAAAGATGTCGATTAAAAAGCTTGCAAGAAAAACTCGTTCAGTATTGATTTTTGGTGCTGTTTTGGCTCTCGCTACCCCTGGCAGTGCGTTTGCCCAGGATGCAGAAACGCCCTTAGGCAGCGATGTAGTTTCTACTGCAGACATCGAATCGGGCTTTGAGTTGCTTTCCGGAGAAACCAAGACCGTAGACTTGTCGGATTCCACCCTGAAGCAGTCAGCGGAAATTCATGCTGATAGCGCATCGGCTATGAGCTTCTACAGTGCATCAAACACTGCTCCTGGGTGTGTGTCTGTTGAGCGTCATCTGTCTACGATCAAGATCCGGAATAATTGCCCTACTTCTGTTCGCGTGAAAGTTATCATGACTGGTCCGGTAGGGTCCCAGGACATTGAGTGTACAGGGGTTGCTCCGGGTACTGAAGTCACCGTTGCCCGGTTGAAGGTTCCAGGCGTTACTCGTATTGACCGAGTGGAGAATTGCTAATGAAGAAACTTCGTACCTTGGCGCTTGCACTCGCTTTTCCTTCTGTAATGCTTGCCCAGGCGCAAATCGCTCAGGCAGCAGGCATTGTCAAAAATGAACTGGGCATGGTCACTGTGAAATGCCAAGTAGTGGAAAACACTCCCGGCAACCCTATTGTGGGCTTTGTTGTAGGTAACCATCCAACAAACCTTAATGCTGCCAAATCCGATGCAAATTTGTACGAAAGCAAGTTTAACAACGCCCATAAGAGGCATTGTTATCCTCAGCGGAAGTACCGCCCTTCGGGTGCCTATGACACGAATTGGAACCCCAAGTAATGTCCAGCGAAATTACCCTGACCAAGACCTATTTCCTTGCAAAGGAAAGGGATTTGCCTCGGTGTTATAAGCGCTATCTTGAACGAGTGGAGCGCGTAAAGCAGTTCACGACCGTCTATCTGGTCGCTGATGTGGAGGTTGATGAGTCGGATCCCGTTGTGAAACAGAACTTGCTCCATGATCTCCAGGCACAAAGTGATGAACCGGTTAACGAGGATGAATGGAATATGTATAGCTATTCCACCGCGTTAGGGACGATCGATGAGCCTATTGAGCCCGGGGCAGCCGTGTCACGTTTGTGGGAGGACATGCTTTTGACCGACGACGAGGAGTGGCCTCGGTCTTTTATCAGCACTGTTAATTTCTCGTCTCTTATGTCACGGCCGAAGTAACGAAGGGTTCGCGTAACTCTCTTAAGCTACTGTTCGCCCATTGTGTGAAGCTAACTAACCAGTTAATCGCCTGCGAGCACTCCCAAAACAGCCTCAACCGTCTATCGCAATCCGCCTTATCGACGTCCTCTCCGGCCATAGTGAAATACCTCTCGAAACGAGCGGCCCCGAGCATCGTCGCTAATGTTATCCTTTTCCGCCCACTCCCAACACACCAAGTTCCGGGTTGGTGTTTTCGCGACCTGGCGAAACGTCACGCTGGTTTGTTGGAAAACCGGGAGTGTGCTGCACAGGGAACTGACGCGAGTGACAAATCTGACGTCGCTAATTATCTAGCACTTTTATAACCTGGCACTTTAAATGCACGGACCAAATTGGGTTGCGTCTTTTGTCACTGTCTCCCACCGACGCAGCCCATGAAAGCAGCCCAAACGCAAAAAGAACCGGCCCTCCCGAAGGAGGGCCGATCCGGTTGTGCCCGGGGGGGGACTTGAACCCCCACGTTCTTGCGAACACTGGCACCTGAAGCCAGCGCGTCTGCCAATTCCGCCACCCGGGCGGGCACTGGAATAATATAACACCCAAACATGGTGGAGTGCCAAATCGGCACGTCATGGGGCATAAAGGTGTTTCACGCTAGGTTGTGTCGGAATGCGCACCTATACTAACGAGGTTAAAGAAAGGAGGTGCATGCGGATGGGAGTCATGGATCGATTGGCAAAGCTGGACAGTTCGTTGCAGCGTGGCCTGGATAATTCGATGGCGGCGCTGTTTGGCGGCAAGGTGGTTCCGGCTGAGATCGAGGAGCTGCTGAAGCAGGAGGCGCAAGACTCTGTTGTGGTGACTGACCATGATGAGTTTGTGGTGCCGAATGTGTTCGCGGTGGGTGTTTCTTCGAAGGATTTGGAGAACTTGTCGCGGGAGCGTGACCTGCCGGTGCACCTCGCGGAACAACTGACGCGGTATGTGCGCAATCAGGGTTGGTTCTTTGATGGGCCGGCGGTTGTGCGGATCGCGGAGGAGTCAGGGCTGCGTACGGGCCAGTTGCGGGTCAGTTCGTATATTGATCCGCAGCCGGAGGTCGCGAGTGGGTTTGATGCCATTGTGGCGGAGCCGACGAAGCGGTCGAAGGGTGGTAGGCACCGTCATGCGGCGAACCAGGATCAGGAGGATCACATGCATGAGCCAAATACGATGACGCCGGTGGAGGGTGGCGAAGCGACTGTGAGCTTGCTGTTGCAGGACGGGTCGTCGCGCACGTACCTGGTGCATGAGGGCTCGAATATTTTGGGCCGGTCGAATGATGCGGATTTCCGTCTGCCGGACACGGGTGTGTCCAGGCAGCATGCGGAGATTACGTGGGATGGCCAGGTTGCGGTGTTGGTCGATTTGCAGTCGACGAACGGCACGACAGTCAACGATGAACCCGTGGAGAACTGGATGCTTGCCGACGGCGACGTGATCACCCTGGGCCATTCCCACATCGAGGTGCGCATCGTGGAGCCGAGGGCGTCCAGCCCGGCGGCGCCGGACCCGGAGGAGGGCGCGCCACGCTATACGGATGCGGCGTCACACCCCCAGACAGAATTTTTTCAGGCCTAACGGCACAACAGGCTGAACAAGCCCCGATTTGAAGGAGTTCCTTTGTTGGATTCCGCGGTGATCCTGAGCGCACGCTTCGGGCTGCTCGCGCTGCTCTGGCTGTTCATTCTGCTGGTGCTGTGGGTGCAGCGGAAGAATGTGCGTGAGGTGGGTGGAGCTGGGCGTCGACAAGTGAAGCAGGCGGGGAAACCGCTGCAGTCGCGTGAGAAGGTCCGGCAGATTGCGGTCGTTGAGGGGCCGCTGCAGGGCTCCCACATGGAGATTGCGAGTGTGGAGCATGTGACGCTGGGCCGCTCGCCGGACAATGATTTCCAGCTTGGGGACGACTTTGCGTCCTCGCGGCACGCGCGGCTGTTCCGCCGCGGCAGCGACTGGTTCGTTGAGGACCTGGACTCCCGCAACGGCACCTTTGTGCAGGGCATGCGCATTGACCAGCCGGAGCGGGTGTCGGTGGGGACGAATATCAAGATGGGGCGCACGATTGTGAGGTTGATGCCATGACGCTGCGGTTGAATTATGTGGCGGCATCGGACAAGGGTCTGGTGCGTGGAAACAATGAGGACTCCGCCTACGCGGGCCCGCACCTGCTGCTGCTTGCGGACGGGATGGGTGGCCACGCGGCGGGCGAGGTTGCCTCGCAGTTGATGGTCAGCCATATGGAGCACCTCGACCGGGACCCGGGGGACGCCGACATGTTGGCGCTGCTCGGGGCGGCTGCGGATGATGCGAATGCTTCCATTGAGCGTTCGGTGGCGCAGCACCCGGAGCAGGAA
The DNA here is from genome assembly GCF_024453995.1 of Corynebacterium sp. CCUG 51687. Classification (NCBI taxonomy): domain Bacteria; kingdom Bacillati; phylum Actinomycetota; class Actinomycetes; order Mycobacteriales; family Corynebacteriaceae; genus Corynebacterium; species Corynebacterium sp. CCUG 51687. Next base: position 29,545 of record NZ_JAGPYT010000014.1, read on the forward strand.
GGGATGGGCACGACGCTGACGGCGTTGATGTTCAACGGCGCCGAGTTCGGCCTCATTCACGTGGGCGATTCGCGAGGCTACTTGCTTCGCGACGGCCAGCTTCGCCAGCTCACCGAGGACGATACGTTCGTGCAGTCCCTGGTCAACGAGGGGAAGCTGGACCCGGAGGACGTGTCGAGCCACCCGCAGAAGTCCCTGATTTTGAAGGCGTACACGGGCAACCCTGTGGAGCCGCACCTGGAGATGGTTCAGGTCCGTGCGGGGGATCGCGTGCTGTTGTGCTCGGATGGCTTGTCGGATCCGGTGACGGCGTCGACGATTGGTGAGGCGCTTGCGCAGGGCACCCCGTCGGTGGCGGCGCAGCGGCTGATTGAGTTGGCGCTGCGTTCGGGTGGGCCGGACAACATCACGGTGGTCATCGCTGATGTTGTGGAGGTCAAAGACGGCGAGGAGCACCCTGACTTGCCGACGTCCCCCGCGCTGGCGGGCGCGTTGGCGCCGGAGTTCGAGTCGACGCACCCGGACTCTTCGGCGTCTCGTGCGGCGGCGTTGATGCGCAAGTCGGAGACGATTCCGCCGAACCACAATCGTGAGGGCGGCCGTGGTGGGTCGCAGCCCGGCGCGGGTGACGCGTCGGCGGACGAGGAGGATGACCAGCGGTTTGGCCGCAAGGTGAATATTTGGCCGTGGGTGCTGTCCGCGTTGGCGATTGTGCTGATGTTGTCGCTGGCGGCGGTGTTGTGGACGAACGATAGGCTCAACGACCGCTATTTTTTAGGCACCGACGGCGACGACGGCCACTTTGCGATTGAGCGGGCCGTCGGCACGTCGTTGTTTTCGGAGCCGCGCCGCGAGGTGATTCAGCGGGCGTGCATTAATGAGCAGAACAAGTTGCAGATTGTGTCGTCGAACTCGGTGCCGCAGGACTGCGTGATCTTCGGTATCAATGACCTGCCGGAGAGCCAGCTGAACACGGTGGAGAACTTCAAGGGCGGCACGTATGACGATGTGCTGGGTATCTTGAACCGGTTGGCTGGTGAGGCGTTGCCGGTGTGCGTCGATAATGATGCGACGAAGGACGCCCCGCAGGGCGCGTGCCGGGAGGTGAAGTAGCGATGTCTCGTGTGTTTCGGCGTGCGAAGGAGCTGTTCCTGCTGCTGTGCTCGGCGGGGTTGCTGCTGCTGATGCTGTTTGGCCTGGAGCTGAGCCAGGGCCGCACAATGTCGACGGAGATGTTCTACCTGGTCGGCGGGTTCGTGGGCGTCTACGCGATTGCCCACGTTGCGATTTCACTGGCGGCGCCGCACGCGGACCAGTTGCTGCTGCCGCTGGTCTCGCTGCTCAACGCGATCGGCCTGGTGGTGATCTACCGCCTGGACCTGGCGGAACGCGCTGGCTACCCGCCGCTCGCGGAGCGGCAGGTGATGTGGTCCCTGGTGGGTGTGGTGCTGATGGTGTGCACGCTTGTGATTGTGCGCGACCATAAGGCGCTGGCCCGCTACTCCTACCTGCTGGGCCTGCTTGGCCTGGTGCTATTGGCGTTGCCGCTGGTGTGGCCGCAGCCGCCTGGGTTCGCGGATGCGCGGATCTGGATCTGGCTGGGCCCGTTCTCGATCCAGCCGGGTGAGTTCTCGAAGATCCTGCTGCTGGTGTTCTTCGCCCAGCTGCTGGCGCAAAAGCGCGCCCTGTTCACGGTGGCGGGCAAGACGCTGCTGGGGATGAGCTTCCCGCGCCTGCGCGACCTGGCACCGATTTTGGCGGTCTGGGCGATCGCGATTGCGATCATGGCGGTGTCGAACGACTTCGGCCCGGCCCTCCTGCTCTTCGCCACGGTGTTGGGCATGGTGTACTTCGCCACGGGGCGTACGTCGTGGTTGGTCATCGGTGCTGGGCTGGTGGCTGTTGGCGGGTACACGGTGTACCAGGTCAGTGAGAAGATCCAGGACCGCGTCGCCAACTTCATGGACCCGCTGGCCAACTTTGACACCACGGGCTACCAGCCGTCGCAGGCGCTGTTCGGCCTGTCCTGGGGTGGGCTGACGGGCACCGGGTTGGGCTACGGCCACCCAGAGATGGTGCCGGTGGCGCACTCGGACTACATCCTGGCGGCGATTGGTGAGGAGCTCGGGCTCGTGGGCGTGGCCAGCGTGCTGTGCCTGTTCGCCATCTTCATTACCCGCGGCTACTCGGCGGCGCTGCAGGTCAGTGACACGTTCGGCAAGTTGTTGGCCGCAGGCTTAGCGACGACCATCGCTATCCAAATCTTCGTGGTCGCCGGAGGGATCTCCGCGATGCTCCCGATGACCGGCCTGACCACGCCGTTTATGTCCGCTGGTGGCTCGTCGATCATGGCGAACTACGTGCTGCTGGCGCTGCTGCTGCGGATCTCGAACGCGGCGAACAAGCCAGCGGAGTTTGATGCTTCGGCGATGGGTGCCCAGGCACCGGAGGCGGTGAGCGCACGATGAACAAGTCTATTCGCTTAGGCGCGGGCATTGCCCTGCTGCTGATTGTGGCGCTGCTGGTGAACTTCACCGTGGTGCAGGGCTTCCGCGAGGAGAAGTACGCGCAGAGCCCACTGAACTCGCGCACTGTGGTGGAGCTGCGCCAGATCAACCGCGGCCAGATCAGTGCCGGCGGGCAGGTGCTGGCGGAGTCCCACCCGCTCGAGGACGGCTCCTACCAGCGCACCTACCCGAACATGCCGTGGTCCTTTGCTCCGGTGCTGGGCTACGTATCTGACCAGTACGGAACTTCCCAGATTGAGGCCGGCTACAACGGGCAGCTGACCGGGGCGGGCTCCGGGAAGTCCTCGCGCTTCCTGCGCACCGGGCTGGAGCAGGACGTGGTGGGCAACTCGGTTGAGTTGAGCATCGACCCGCACCTGCAGGCCCTGGCCTACGAGCAGCTTTCGAACCGCAACTACGAGGGCGCGATCGTGGCGCTACGCCCGTCGACCGGCCAGGTGCTGGCGATGGCGTCGACGCCCTCGTACGACCCGAACGCGATCTCCAACCCTGACACCGCCGAGGGCGCCTGGGCCGAGGTGAACAACAACCCCGGCAAGCCGCTGCTCAACCACGCGACGCAGGACCAGCTGCCGCCGGGGTCGATCTTCAAGATCGTCACCACCGCCGCCGGGCTGCGCAACGGCTACACGCCGGATTCCCCGCTGACGGGCGCGCCGTCCATCACGCTGCCGGGCACGACCGTGCCCCTGACCAACTACGCGGGCCAGGCCTGCGCCGGCGGCGGCCAGGTGCCGCTGCGCACCGCGTTCGCGCTGTCCTGCAACACGGCGTTCGTGCAGATGGGCATGGCCGTCGGCGCTGACGCGCTGCGTGAGGCCGCCCACGGATTCGGCATCGGCGAGCAGTACGACCTCGGCATGCCCAACGCCACCGGTTCGCTCGGCGACCTGCCCGGCGACGCCGAACTTGGGCAGTCCGCGATCGGGCAGCGCGACGTCACCATGACCGCGCTGCAGGCCGCCGTCATGGCGGGCACCGTCGCCAACGAGGGCCGCCGCATGGCGCCGTACGTGGTCAACCGCGTACTCAGCCCCGACCTACGCGAAATCGAAACCGCCAAACCCCACATGCTTTCCGACTCCATCAAACCCGAGGAAGCAAACACCATCAAGGACCTCATGTTCGGCTCCGAGCGCGACACCTGGGGCTACGACGGCAACGGCTTCGCCTCCAAGACCGGCACCGCCGAGCACGCCGAAGGCGCAGCGCCGCACACCTGGTACGTCGCCTTTGACCCGGTGAAGGATGTGGCGGTGGGGGTCGTCGTCAAGAATGGTGGCGGCCTGGGCACCGGGGCGACCGGCGGGCAAGTCTCCGCACCACTCGGGCGCGCGGTGCTCTACGCGGCACCCGCAGCGCCAGCTGATGAGGAAGGAACCAACGCGCGATGAACTACGAAAACAAAGACGAACTCCAGAAGCTCATCGGGCCCGACTACCAGCTGCAATGGATCATCGGGCACGGCGGCATGTCCACCGTCTGGCTTGCCGACGACGTCCGCCACGAACGCGAAGTAGCCCTCAAAGTGCTGCGGCCGGAGTTCACCGCGAACCAGGAGTTCCTCACCCGCTTCCGCAACGAGGCCAACTCGGCGGAGGGGATCAACTCCCCCAATGTGGTCGCCACGTATGACTACCGCGAGGTCAAGACCGACGGCGGGTTCCCCATGTGCTTCATCGCCATGGAATACATCCGCGGCGAATCCCTCGCCGACCTCATCGCGCGCGAAGGCCAGCTCAAGGAAGACATGGCCCTTGACGTGCTGGAACAGGCCGCGCACGGCCTCGCCGTGATCCACCGCATGGGTCTGGTGCACCGCGACATCAAGCCCGGCAACCTCATGATCACCCAGAACGGGCAGATCAAGATTACGGACTTCGGCATCGCGAAGGCGGCGGCGGCCGTGCCGCTGACGCGAACAGGGATGGTCGTGGGCACCGCCCAGTACGTCTCCCCCGAGCAGGCCCAAGGCAAGAAGGTCACGGCGGCGTCCGACGTGTACTCGCTCGGCGTCGTCGGCTACGAGATGCTCGCCGGGAAACGCCCGTTCACCGGGGACTCCTCGGTCTCGGTGGCGCTGGCGCACGTCTCCGCCGAGCCGCCCGCGCTCCCCATCAGTGTGAGCGCCCCGGCGCGCGAACTCATCGAGATCGCCCTGCGCAAAACGCCAACCCAGCGCTTCCGGGACGGCAACGAGATGCAGCTGGCCGTCGAACAGGTCCGCCAGGGGATGCGCCCGACGCAGCCCGGCGGCGACACGGCCGTCATCGCCATCGAGCCCTCCCCGACCGCGTCCACCCAGATGCTCGCCGACATGTCCCGGCCGACCACGGCCCGGCCCGCCGCCCCGCGGCGCCGCCCGCCTGCCCCACCGCAGGCCCCGGCGCGCGCAGCGATGCCTGTGCGCCCGGCGCCCGCTGACGTTGCTGCTCCTGGGAAGCGGCGCAGCACCGCCGGCTACTGGGTCGGCATCGTGCTCGGCGTGATCACCCTCGCCGTCATCGGCGGCGTGGCCTGGACATTCAACAACGGCACCCTCGGCGGCAGCACCCCGAGCAGCACCGCCCCACGCCAAAGCGTGGTCACCCAAACCACCACCGTGGAAACCGAACCGACCTACGAGGAACCCGTCGAAGAGCCGACCACGCACGCCCCCGACACGCCCACTGAACACAGCAGGCACACCAAGCCCAGTAGGCACAGCAGCGCCCCGGCCACGCTCACCATCGAGGACGAAACGCCAACGCAGCCAACCCACACCCGCTCTTCGGTGCCGGAGCAGCGGCCGACGGAGGGGACGTCGATAAATAATGAGGCGCCCACGACGCAGGCACCCAGCGAAAGCCCGGTTGGTGGGGAAATCGGCAATGGTGAACTAGACTTGCACAATCTGCCAAACATCCTCGGAGGAAATGCGTAAATGACAACGATCGCTAACCGATACGAACTCGGCGCCGTCATCGGCACCGGGGGCATGAGCGACGTCTACGCAGCCACCGACACCGTGCTTGGCCGCGACGTCGCCGTCAAAATGCTCAAAATCGACATGGCGCGCGACGAAAACTTCCGCGAACGCTTCCGCAAAGAAGCCCAAAACTCGGCGCGGCTCAACCACACCAACATCGTCGCCGTCTACGACACCGGCACCGAAGAAGTCTCAGGTGTCGACGTCCCCTTCATCGTCATGGAACGCGTCACCGGGCAAAACCTCCGCGACCTCGTGCGCGCCGACGGCCCCTTAAGCCCCCAGAAGGCCGCCGCGTTCCTGCTGCCCGTCACGCACGCGCTCCAAGCCAGCCACGACGCCGGCATCATCCACCGCGACATCAAACCCGCCAACATCATGATCACCAACACCGGCGAGGTGAAGGTGATGGACTTCGGCATCGCCCGCGCACTGGATGACTCCACCTCCGCCATGACGCAAACCTCCGCAGTCATCGGCACCGCGCAATACCTCTCCCCCGAGCAGGCACGCGGCAAAGCAGCCGACGCCCGCTCCGACATCTACGCCCTCGGCTGCGTCATGTACGAAGCCGTCACCGGCAAACCACCATTCGAAGGCGAATCCCCCTTCGCCGTCGCCTACCAACACGTCCAGGAAGACCCCATCCCGCCGAGCGAGCGCGTCCCCGCCGACCACGAACTGACCCCCAACGAGGCCGTCAACCTGGACAGCGTCATCCTCACCGCGATGGCCAAGCACCCGGCGGACCGCTACCAAACCGCCACCGAAATGGGCGAAGACCTGGCACTCCTCAAGCGCGGCGCCGTGACCAACGCCGCCCGCAGCCACCTCGCCGCCCCCGAACCCGAACCCGTCGACCCCTCCGATGATGCCACCATGGTCTCCGAAACCGTCCAGGGCAACGCGCCGCGCCGCGCCCCGCGCCCGGACAGCCGACCCGTCGGGCAGCTGCCGGAGAAGGCTGGCGCCGGAGCAGTCGGCGCTGGTGCTGCTGGACGCTACGCCGCCCACCGCCGCGAACACGAAACCACAACCCCAACCTGGATGAAGTGGCTGGCAATCGGCCTCGGCGCCGCCATCATCGGCGCCTCCGGCTGGCTCGCCTACTCCTACTTCTCCCCCAACAGCGGAGAGACCCACAAGTCCTCCCAGATGGTCATCATCCCGGACCTCGCCGACAAACCACGCGCAGAAGCCGTCGCCGAACTCGAAAACCTCGGCTTCCAGGTTGCCGTCTCCGACGAGCCCAGCCCCGACATCAAGCGCGGCAACGTCATCGACACCAACCCGATCGCCGGGTCCGAACTCCAGCGCGGCACACTCGTCACCGTCACCGTCTCCTCGGGGCGCGAGCTTACCGACGTCCCCGACGTCACCAACATGGACGCCCAAGAAGCCGCAAAGGTCCTCGAAGACGCCGACCTGGAACTGAACGCGGAGCTGCGTCGAGAAGCCAGCGAAGACGTGCCGAAGGGCGAGATCATCAGCCAGCACCCCGCAGCCGGCACCCAGATCTCCAAGGGATCCAAGGTGACCGTCACGGTGTCCGACGGCCCCGAAATGGTCCAGGTACCGTCGCTGTCCGGCGTCAACGTCAACCAAGCGTCCGCCACCCTCGGCTCCATGGGGCTCCAAGTCACCGTGAACAAGGTCGACTCCGAACGCCCAGACGGCGAAGTCATCGCAGTCGCCGGCGAAAACACCGAAGTAGCCAAGGGCACCACTGTCGAAGTGCGCGTCTCCAACGGCATGCTCATGACCATGCCGAACATCACCCGCATGAAACCCGCCGACGCCGACAAAGCGCTACGCGACGCCGGCTGGAGCGGACGCCTCGTCGAAGGTCCAACCGTCCCGACCGGCGCCCTCGTCGACAACGGCCTCATCGGACACCAAGAAGTCAACGCGGGCGACACCGTCCGACGCGACGCCGCCATCGGCTACAACCTCTGGCAGTTCACCGCCGAACGCCTGATAAGGTAAAAACCCTGATAGCTGGAAAAGCCACCGCACTTGCTTGTAAAGGACTGACATAATGCCAAAGGCAAAAATCACCAAGGACCACCGCCCCGTATCAACCCCAACTGGCGTGTCCCGCACCCCGGTCAAGATCAACACCGGCGGCACCCCGATCTGGTACAAGACCATCATGTTTGGCCTGATGCTGCTCGGCCTCGGCTGGATTATCTTCTACTACATCGCCGGCGACCAGCTGACGTTCCTCGCCGAGCTCGGCCCGTGGAACTACGGCATCGGCTTCGCAGGCATGATCCTCGGCCTGCTCATGACCATGGGGTGGCGCTAGCCTCTGGCGTTTTTCCGGGATTTTTCGTAGATGGTAGTAACAGGATTGTAGTAATCCCGATTTTGGGCCCGATTTCGGGGATTACTACCATCCTGTTACTACCATTTGCGTTTTGACGTGCGTTTTAGCGGGCCGCGCGGCCCTTTGCGCGGGCCCGTTCCAGCTCGATTCGGGCGAGGATCTCGTCCATGCGGTGGAGCACGTCCGTAAAGCCGTACCGTAGAACGGTGTAGCCCTGGTTGGTTAGCTCGCGTTCGCGTTTGCGCTCCTGCAGGAGGCTGCGGCGGGGGTCGGAGGCGTGTTTGGTGTCGCCGTCGAGTTCGAGGATGACGGAGTCGTCGAAAAGGAAGTCGACGCGGTAGCGCTGCACCTGTGCCTGGAACTTCCAGCCGGTGACACCCCGGAGGAGGAACTCGGCGCGGGCGAGGGACTCCATGGGGGAATCGGCGTTGTAGACCGCGGCGCGGGCGGCGTCGCGCGCCACGCCGCAGTTGCGGACGCGGCCCATGCGCTCGATGTGCAGCAGGATGTCGCTGCGCTCCACGTGCGCGATGGACAGCAGCCAATCCATGGCGATGAGGCCTTCCTGAAACCCGTGGTAACGGGCGATATCGATCGCTGTGCGAATACGTGTGGAAAGGCGGATGCCGTACGCGGTAGTGACCTCGGCGGCGCTTAAGGCGGAGGTGCGGTAGCGGACGTCGGGCTCGACGAGGTGTTTCGCGGGGCCGCGGCGGCTGGGCGTCGTTACTTCTTGGATTTCTTCGGTGAGGCTGATGACCCACATGCCGTGGATGCGGGCAGCGGTCCTGCCTACGAGGCAGCCTTTGGTCATGGCGCGGGCGGTGGCATAAGCGCGCACGAGGTGCCGCTGCCAGGCATTGAGTTGCCCCCAGGTGCGCGACGGGATGCATTGCGTCCGGTTGAGGCGTCGGTACTCGGGGCTGTGCAGACGGTGACGGAGCGTGCGCGTGTCCACGATGGATGCGAAAAGTTCAGTGTTTTCCAACATGAGGTTTAGACGCACAGGAAAGCCGCCAGGTTCCCCACAGGTGTTCGGTAGCGGGGTGGCACGGGGGTGGATTGTTGAACAATCCGCGCACAGAAGGTGTACACATAGGAACAGGGCCAGAAAGGCCCTGACCTGCTATTTTACTATTGTCACCTTATGAAAGGTATAGTCATGCGGTTTATTCGTTCCATGACGGGCGTTGTAGCGGCCTTGGCATTAGCTGCCGGCACGCTGACCCCAGCCACGGCTCAGACGCTTGAGGAGTCGTACCCCGAAACCCCAGCGACCAATGATGCGCTGCCGATCATCCACACCTACAGGGGATCGGACCACTTGAAGGCGAACGTGCTCAACCCGCGCCCAGTGTGCAACTCCACTGAGGACTACCGCACCATCGTGTACAAGGTGAAGGACAACTTCCTGCCGGTCGGCACGATTTCGACGACCAACCTGACCAAGAACACCATCCCGCTGACGCAGGACCTGGCGCGCACGCAGACGATTTCGGCGTCGGTCAACGGGTCGAAGACTGAGACGATCAACATTGGTGGGTCGGGCTCGAAGGATGGGCTGCAGGGCAACATCGGCTACTCGCTGGCGAAGATGCTGGGCTGGTCGGTGTCGGGAAGCTTGAGCTGGAACGTCGGCCAGAAGATCGGGCCGTACGAGGTTCCGGCGGGCAACACGGGCGAAGCGACGTACGGTTTCCGCACCGTCACCATGACGGGCACGCAGCAGCGTTGCCGCCCGAACGGCACGTGGGCGACGCCGACGGCGTGGGTCGCGAACATGCCGATCAAGAACGAGGTTCGTGTGAAGAACTACTCCACACCTGCAGGTTCGTGGGCACCGAACCGCGGCGCGCAGGTCACTGACACGGTGGAGAACCCGAACCCGGCGTACAACGAGGACGTGCAGAAGATCACCGAGGGTGAGAACCTTGACGACGTCACCACCATCGACGACAACGATGAAGCCAATGTGACCAACGTGGAAATCGACGGCGAGACCGCCGCGGTGATCACGGATGAGGAGTCGGATGAGGCGACGTCGGAGGAGAACACTGAGGTCGAAGAGGTCGTCGATAATGCGGAGGCGCCTGCGCTCGACCTGGTGCCATACTTCACGACGAGCTCCTGGAAAGCTTCCGGCTTTGCTGGGTCCGTGGCGCTGCGTGTGAAGAACGTGGGCACCGAGCGCTACTGGGCGGAGTTCCCGGCGCTGACGTTCCGCGTTGAGGTGCGTACCGAGTCCGGCCCGAAGGGTGTGGACCGCCTGATCACCACCACCGGCGCGAACGGCTCGCACATCCGTGACCTCGGCTACAACGCCAAGAAGGGCGCGCGCATCTTCGAGGTGACGCTGTCCAACCCGGTCAATGCCGGTGACGACATGCTGCTCGGCGCGTTCAGCTTCGGCGACGGCAAGACCAAGGAAGGCCGCCTGCACAACTACATGACAGTCACCCAGACCAGCCGCCTGGCCGGCGACGTTTCCCAGTGGAACGACCAGAACGTCGACTCCCGCGACGTGACCGTGTCCGACTTCGGCCGCTGGCTGAAGGGCACCTTCTAGGGAGCATTTTGTGTAATTCGTAGTGCCAAGTTATCCACAGGTTGTGGATGGTTCTGTGGAGAGGACCGTTATCCACACCTGTGGATAACTCTGTGCACAACCTATTCGCACATCAAGCGCCTGGCGTAATGAGCTGCAATGATGCCCATTCGCCAGGCGTTTTTTCTTGTGAATCGCTGACATGTTCTAGCGATGTTCTAGAAATTACACGGTTGTGTTTATCCACAATGTGGACAACTCTGTGGAGTTCTCCACCGGTGTACAAACTTGGGGATAACGTGTGAAAAACTAGGCAACACCAATCACAAACGCCACAGCAGCCACAGCCGCTACGGCCGCGAGGGCGGACGCGAGCCACCTGACGCGCTTCTTCACCGACGTCACCGGCCAGCCCGCCAACAGGCCCACCACCAAACCGCCAAGGTGCCCCCACAGACTGATGCCCGGGGACAGCACCGAGTACGCAAGATTCGCGCCGACCAGCGCCAACGGCGCCCGCACGTTGACCTTCTGGCGCATCGACAACGCGAGCAGCACGCCCATCAGCATGTAGAGGGCGCCGGACGCGCCGGCCGTGGGCACGTCGTAGTTCCACTCCAGCACCGATGCCGACGACCCCAACACGCCCGCCACGTACAGCAGCGAATACGGCCCAGTACCCAGGCGACGCTCCAGCTGCGGGCCCAACAACGCCAACGTGATCATGTTCACGGCCACGTGGGAGATATCCACATGCAGAAAGCCGGCCAGGAGGGTGCGGAGGGTGGCGGAGGGGGCGTCGATAAATGGGCCGAAGAGCACCATGTTCTCGGCGAGGCTGGAGCCCCACACCACGTTGCTAATCGAGTGCGACTGGAGCGCCGTAATCACGAAAACGCCCAGGCAGACGACAGTGATGAACGCGGTTGCGGGCGCGCCGCGGAAGAGAGAGCGAACGAATTGCATACGGCTACGGTACGGGGCGGCCTGGGGGTATCGCGAAATTGTGTGAAAGATGTGCCCGTATCTGATTTTTCGCATCTGGGCACATCTTTGTGGATATTTCAGGAGAGACGCTTGATATAGTCCGCCATTCCAGGGACCGTGAACTGCACAACACCGTGGTCAGGGGCAAAAATGAGACCCTTCTCAATCAGGTGCTTCCGGTTACTACTCAACGAATTCACCGAAACGTCAAGCGAATCCGCAATGTCCTTCGTGGGAACCTGCTTCGCAGAATGCGCAGCCATCGCCTGCAAATAGCGCTTCTCACCAGGCGTCGCACGCTCCCAACGGCTCGGGAAGAACCCGGCGTCAAGGGCCGCATTGCCTTCCGCCACGGCAAGTTGCGCATCACTTTCGGTAAACGGCGAAGCAGGAGCGACGTTCCAGATCGCCTTCCCATACTCCTGCAGGAAATAGGGGTAATTCAGAGCGGCGTCCACAAGATTCCGCAACGCTGCTGATGTAAACAGCACCCCTTGCCTGGTAGCCGGATCCTCAAGTGCGGCCGCCGCCGCGCTATCTGACAATGGACCAATCTTGCGGTACTCGAACAGACGCTCCGCGTACGACTGAGATTCCGCCAGCTTCTGAGGCAACGTAGGTAGGCCCGCCCCGAACACATAAAACGGCAAACCACGCTGGCCCGCCTGGTGCTGCACGGTAATCACCGCCGACATCAATTCCGCATCAAGGTCCTGCATCTCGTCAATAAAAAACGCAATCGCCTTCCCGTCCTTCTGCGCGGACTCTGCGACACTCAGCACAAGTTCCTCGAGATCCATCCCGATATCACCAGAGTCAGAAATACCCGCCTGAGCAGGTACCTCCAGCGCGACGTCAATACCACCGACATGCCAAGCAAACGAAGAAATCGCTGGAAGTGCGTCCTTGAAATGCTGCCACCGCTTACGCAACGACACCTTCCGCGCACTCAACGCCAGTTCACGGGCCAACCGCTTCCGGACCCGCTGCGCACCAGCACGATCAGCGCTTGCCTCAAGCTGCACCGTCAACCAATCTGCATTCTCGGCACGCGACGCGAGTTCATTCAGCAACACCGTTTTGCCCACCCCACGCAAACCACTCAGGATAACGCCGCGATTGTGCAATCCGCTGCGGGTTCTGGTGATGATGGCCTCGACAAGCTCGAGCTCCGCTTCGCGCCCTGTCAGCGCAGGTGGTCGCAGTCCCGCACCTGGCGAATACGGGTTCAGTGTTTGGTCCATGGGTTCACAATAATCGAAAATGTGTGAAATATCCGGCTAGATGTGCCCAGATGTCCCCGTATCTGATTTTTCGCATCTGGGCACATCTTTATGGATATTTCAGGATAGACGGGTGTGCTGGGGGTTGGGGCTGGGGGTTGGGGCCGCGCTGCTTGCTGAAATCCGTTCCGGTCGAGGTGTTAAAGGAGTGCGACGCTGGTCGCCGGAAATCGCCCGGGGTGGG
>NZ_JAGPYT010000015.1:0-41583 GCF_024453995.1 Corynebacterium sp. CCUG 51687
ATGCGGCAAGCAAGGATCGTATCCAGGCGGAGGGTGAGACGAATATCGCGGCGATTGTTGCTCCGATTGTGGTGCTGTTGCTGTTAATTGGTGGTGGTGTTGCTGCGGCGATGGCTGGTGGGCTGCACTTCTAGCCAGACTGTAGGCAGGGCTGTGGGGCTTGTGGTGCCGGGAGTGTTCCTGGTGGCACAGGCCCCTTTTCGTGTGGTGTGGGGTTCAGGATAGTTCCCCGAAGATCGGAACTATTTTTCGGTGGCGTGAGGGGTTGTGGGGCGGCGCACCAGATTCCGGGTTTTGCTCTCGCTGGCAATCGGAATCCCCAGGTCCGTGCCTTTCCGCGATGGGAATGTGGTGCCCAGCCAACATACAGGCAGATAGTACTGAAGCGCCCCATGGTTTGCGTGTGTCGCGTGTGAATAGTGTGACTGGTGTGCGCTAGAGTGTCGCGTATGTATGTAGCCCCTAGACTTCGCTCTGCAACCGCGGCTTTTGTAGCCGCGACGCTTGCCCTTGCGCTTACTGTTTTTGCACCTCAATCTTTGAGCTCCCACGCGGATGCTCAATCGATCCCTGGTCTGATCTCTGGCGTTGATGTGGCTGATCACCAGCGCCCTGGTGGTGCGCCAATCAACTGGAAGATGGCTGGAACGGTCGGTGGGCAGCACTTTGCGTTCGTCAAGGCGACTGAGGGAACGACGTACAAGAACTCGTTTTACGAAGAAGATGTCAAAGCTGCTGCAGATGCAGGTTTGAAGGTCGGTGCATATCACTATGCGCGACCGGGGATGGACCCTATTGCGCAGGCTCGCCACTTCGCAAACGTCATTAACGCTGGCCCTGCGCAGCAGCTGCCACCAGTTCTTGACCTTGAGGTCGATGAGGGGCTTGGTCCAACACAGCTCGCGGCGTGGACGCAGATCTTCCTCACTGAGTTGGAGCGTGCATCGGGCAAGCGGCCGATGCTCTATACCTACCGTTATTTCTGGTACGAGCGGATGAACAACACCAACGCGTTTACTAGCTACCCGCTGTGGCTTGCCGCATACCAGAACCAGCCGCCACGTCCGGTCGGTGGCTGGGACAAGTTGACGTTCTGGCAGCGTAGCGACTCCGGCCGGGTCGCTGGTATTCCGGCGACTGTCGATATGAACCTGTTCAACGGCACCGGTGCACAGTTCGGCGGTTTCGCCGCTGGCAATCTCGGTTCCGCAGGTGGCGTCCTTGAGACGTTCCAGGTGCCGGACTCCGATCAGCTTGAGGTACTGGAACAAAACAGCACGGCGCTGGTCGTCGCGATCCTCGCGTTGGCTGCCGGTGCCCTGGGTGCATCACAGGTTGCGTCGGAGGCTGCGAAATTCGGCTTCGATATTAAGGACGCAAACAACATCGCTGGCCTTGTCCAGCGCCTGGCTTCTCAGGGCGAACTGCCCGTGGATGACCTGCGTAACATGATGATTGGTGATTACCAGGTTGGCGACCTGCTGATCCTGCTAGATAACGCCGCGCACTAGGCATCGGTTGGCGCATCGTAGCGAGGGCTCGTAGCAAGGCTACGGGCCCATTTTTCGTGCTTGAACTGTGCAGGGACGGCGCCTTTGAGCAGTTCACGGTTTAGCGAAGGGCTGGCCTCGATTGGTGTGTTTGCGGCGATGAGGACGATGTTGCCGTAGCGTCGACCTTTCAGCATTGGTGGGTCCGCGATTGCGGCAACGTGTGGCCACACTTCGAGCATGCCAGCCAGTTCTTCCTTCGCTTCTTTGAGATCCGCGTGGCTGCCGCAGTTTGCCACATACATTCCTGACGGGCTCAGTGATCTCCGAGCCTGCTCGAAGAACTCCACCGTGGTCAGGTTTCGTGGAGTGATCGCTGATGAAAAGACATCGCGAATGATGATGTCCCGGGTGTTGGGTTTGAAGCTATCGGTGACTTCGCGGGCGTCACCGACTCGTATTTTAACGACCGGTGAACGGGGGATATCGAAAAGTTCGCGGGCGAGCTCGGCAAGTGACATGTCGATTTCTACGACGGTATTGCGCGAGCCGTTCCACTTGGACGCGAAGTAGCGGGGCAGTGTGCAGGCTGCCCCGCCCAGGTGCGTCAGGCGTGGTTTTGGCCAGCGGGGGACGTCGACAAGCTGTTGGTCGTTCAGAAAATCAGCGATCCACCTCATGTATTCGAAGTCCAGCCGTTCTGGGTCGCCGGGGACGATGTGGGAGCTCGGCACGCCGTTGACGAGGAGCACCATGGAGCCGTCCGGTTCGTGGAGAACCTCCGCAACGCCGGTATCGATTTCATGGAATTCACTTTTTGCTGCCATGCACAGTGACAGTACCTTACGCCCTCACGTCGACATGGCGCAGGTACACGACGGACGCAAGCCACGCTGTGACAGTAAGCAGCAGGGTGCTTGCGAGGACGCCGGACACCGCACTCCACTCGAGGACACCCGAGCCCGCGACTGCGTTACCGCCCATCCACAGCATCGTGGCCACGCCGACGGGAGGAAGCAGAAACTGCGCTACTGTGGCGCCGGCAGCAATTGCACCAAAAGCGACGAGGCTGGCCACCACGCCAAGGGCGACTGGCATGGCAAAGTTGCGGACCAGCATTGAAGCGAAGCTTTGCCACGCGGCCACTGCCATCGCAGGAACCACAGCGAGTAAGGACGATGCGAGTAGGGCCATCGGCGGCATGCCTGATAGGCCAGCGACCCAACCACCGATAGTGCTCAAGACGATGAACACGCACTGCATAATTGAGGTCATCGCGATGAGTACAGCAAGTTTTGCGGTGACCAGACTCGCCGCCGATCTGGACGAGGTAAGCAACGTGTTCCAGTTGCCGCCACGGTGCTCAACGCGCCACGTGGAGGACGCGAGAATCGAAATACCCGCCACCATGAACAGCATGCCGTAAAACAGCGTCGCCTGGGACCAATAGCTCGTCCACCCGGATTCCAAAGTCTCAGAGTTGGCGGCGTAGTTGCCAGCACCGAAGACGACGGAGACGAGTGGGATGGCGACGGCAACGATTGTGATGTAAGTGCGCCGAAGTTTACAAAACTCGTTAACGATCATGTCCATGATTAGATTTCTTTCCTGTCGAGTATTCGCGTTATTGCAACGAACCCTGTAGCGAGCAACACGACGTAGACACACCACGAAGCCCAACCTGGTTGCGTAGGAACTGCGCCTTCGTTAGCGAAGGTGTAGGGGAGTAGGACTGCAAAATAGCCGAAGGGGTTCATCTCAGCGAGCCACACAGGGGAAAGCAGCGAGGTGATGCCGAGGAAGCCTCCCGCCACGCCAAATGCCAGCACTCCTACTTGCGATTCAGTGACCGCTGCGAGCACGAACATGGCGCTGGTGATCGCTAGGCTAGTGACAACGGCTGCAACTCCGTACACTGCCCAGGCTCCAGCTGTGCTTCCGCTAGGCAGCGGCGCACCCAGCAATACTGGTAGCGCGATGCACGCCGTGAACTCCATCAGCTTGAGCGTGACGATGAGAGGCGCCACTACTCGGAACTTTCGTTGCAGCAGCGAGCCCTTGCGGACGCCAGCAACCGCGTTGAGCAGCCACCCGCCACTTGCATGCTCGTTATCGACGGCGCGACTGGCAATGAGCGCCAATTGCAGTGGGGTGAGAAATGCGAGCGACATCGCAACCGCAATCAGTTGGCCCGACCATGCTGCCTCCGGGGCAGCGGTGAACGCGTCGATTTGGCCGTCTGAGAACAAGCTCATACAAGCGAACAGTACGATGCCCAGGGAGAGCACGCCGCCCAGTAGCGAGATGTGCGTACGACGCAGCTTCAAGAATTCGATGCTCATGCGCTAAGCCCCTTGCGTCCTGTCATCCCAATAAAAATTTCTTCCAGGCTGCGGTGCTTTCGCAGAACCTGGTAGATCGGGACTCCGTGATGGACGAGCTGCGCGCATGCAGTAGCAACGGCCTCCTCGGTAAGTCCGGGTAGTTCTACGCCCCCGGAAACGATGCGTGGTTGCAAGTCTCGTAGAACTTCGGTGGCAACGGCTGCCTGTGGGGTTTGGACGTAGACGTCGGGGAGGTGGGCGTCGAAAAGCTGCTGCTTCGAGCCTTGAAATATGAGCTTGCCTTGGTTGATAATGCTGAAGCTGGTGGCCATCTTCTCCATTTCGGAGAGCAAGTGACTTGAAACGAGGACAGTACGGCCTTCGTCGCGTGCGAGACTGATGATAAGCTCGCGGATTTCTTCGATACCTGCAGGGTCGAGGCCGTTGGTTGGTTCATCGAGGATGAGCAATTGAGGGTCGCGTACGAGCGCGATTGCGATGCCGAGGCGTTGCTTCATGCCGAGCGAATAGTTCTTGACCTGTTTGTCCGTGTGCTTTTCCAAGCGAACAAGTCGTACCGCGCGCTGCGCGTTTGCAGAATCGGCTTTGAATAGACGCGTCACAATCTTCATGTTCTCCGCACCGGTGAGGTGCGGGTATGCCGCTGGCGACTCGATGAGTGAGCCGATGCTAGCGAGTACCTCGCCGCGTGTTGAGCGGGTCATCGGCTGCCCCAGCACGGTGATCTCCCCGGCAGTTGGTGTGGTCAGGCCGAGCAACATTTTCATTGTGGTTGATTTGCCGGAGCCGTTCGGCCCCAGGAGCCCGTGCACGGCGCCCTGCGGAACCTCAAGCGAAAGCTTGTCGACGACTGTGTGCGCACCGTAGACCTTCGTCAGGCCCTTCGTAGTAATGATTGGTGAGTTCATGGTGTTCACTATCGCCAAGTGAGGCTCCGAAAGCGTCGGAGCTTGGTACGATCTTGCAAGTCATACCGGGGGATGATGGTGCTTAGCCGTCGAGGAGATCGGAACGATCGACAAGGCCCGTGCGATAGGCGAAGAGCGCCGCATGCACGCGGTCGCGCGACTGGGTCTTGGACAAGATCCTCCCGACATGCGTCTTCACCGTTGGCATGGAAATGAACATGCGCTCAGAGATCTCCGAGTTTGACCAGCCGCGACCGATTGCGATGAGTACTTCGCGCTCGCGGGCAGTGAGCTCGCCAAGCGCCATGCGGTCAGTCGCAGAAATTGAAAGCTCCTCGTCGGCGTGTGCGGCTTGGCGCGTGCTGTGAGAGATCCGAGCAATGATGCGTTTGGTGGCGCGCGGAGAGATGACGGCATCGCCAGCAGCGACGGTACGGATGGCGTCGAGAAGTTCCTCGGGTTGTGTGTCCTTGAGCAAGAACCCACTGGCGCCGGCCCGCAGTGCGTCCACGACGTAATCCTCGTCATCGAACGTGGTGAGGATAATGACCTTGGTTTGCGGGAAACGGCTGGCGTACTCGGCTGTCGCGGCAATGCCGTCGAGGATGGGCATTTGCACATCCATCAGCACTACATCGACCGGGTGGGATGCCTGTTGCTCGAGTGCCTCAGCGCCGTTCGAGGCCAGCCAATCGACGCCCAAATCTGTCTGGGAGTCGATGACGAGCTGGATACCGTGGAGGAAGAGTGCCTGGTCGTCGACGATCCCTAAGCGAATTGTGCTCATGCATGCTCCAGCGTGTCGGGGTGTATCACTCCGGCGAGACCTTGCTCAACGTAGGGGATTCGCACTTGCGTGACCCACTCTGCACGCCCGTTGTTGGTGGGGGTGGGGCCTGCCTGCAAAGTTGCCCCGATAAGAGCGGCGCGCTCCCGCATCCCACGCAAGCCGTGGCCATTGACAAGGCTTGCTGCAGTGCCATCGAATCCATTGCTCACACGGATTACCACTTGTTTTTCCTCCCACGTCACATCAAGCAAAGCAGCGCCGTCGCCGTGTTTGAGCGCATTCGTGAGAGCCTCCTGGACCACGCGTCTGGCCGCAAGGGACGTAGCAAGTGGTAGCTGCTCTGGTGCAGATCCCGTTTGCGAGTAAGTGATATCCAGGCCGCCGAGTCGACTCGTACGAACCAGCTCTTCGAAATCTAGAGACACTGGTGAAGGTTCCACCGACCGCGACTCGGGCGCGCGAAGGAGCGCGACCACTTCGCGCATTTGCGCCAGGGATTCCCGTCCGACCTCTCCGATTACTCGAAGGGCTTTGTCGCAGTCCCCGCCGTAGCGTCCGCCATCGGCCTGCGCAACAATCACAGTGAGCGAATGGGTAACCACGTCGTGGATCTCGCGGGCAAGGAACGCGCGTTGCTCAGACATAGCCTGTTGAAGCTCGATCCGTTGCTGCCGCAGCGCCTGCTCGAGCTCGCGGGTTGCGGCTTCTTCGGTCCGCCTGCGTAGCTCGCCGAAGAGTCCAGCCGCCACTAGCAACGTGGCGCTCCACGCGAGGTAGGGAAGCTGCTGCTCAAAGGGCATGCTCCGAGGCGCGGGCGATACGAGTGAGAGTGCCACGAGGTCTCCTGTAACGAGCGCAATGGCAGCGAAGTCGCGAAGAACTGGGCGAACATTGCGACGGATGATGTAGGCAGTGAAGACCCCAACGACAATCACCGCTACCGTGAGGTTCGTGCTGAATGCACGCATCCCCAATAGGACGAATGCGGTGAGCACAGTTGCAGTTGGCCATCGCCAGCGGGAAAAAGGGGCGACGATAGACCACAGCAGGAGAGGTACGACCGCCCATGCAGATCTCGTGGCACTCAGGACACCAAGTGAAGCACACACGCCGAGGACAAAAGCGATGCTTGCGTCACGCATGCGGATCGGCATGCGGGCAGTAAAGGGAGGCATATCCATAACCTAATCGACCTGCGCAGGACTGTCGTCATGCCACGGTATGATTCGCCGGGCGCTTTCCTTCTCCTTCTACTCGCGGGTACACTTCCGCCACATGCGAGTTTTAGTGGCGATGAGTGGAGGCGTGGACAGCTCGGTGGCCGCAGCACGCCTTGTCCAGGCTGGCCACGACGTTGTGGGCGTGCACTTGGCGCTCTCACAGGACCCGCAGGCCACCAGAGAGTCGGCACGCGGGTGTTGCTCGCTGGAGGATTCTGCGGACGCTCGACGTGTGTGCGACAAACTCGGGATCCCATTTTATGTGTGGGACTTTTCCGATCGCTTTAAAGCCGAGGTTATTGATAATTTCGTGTGGTCGTACGAGCATGGTGAGACCCCGAATCCATGCCTGCGATGCAACGAGAAAATCAAGTTTGCGGCCCTGCTCGAACGCGCAATTGCACTTGGTTTCGACGCCATTGCAACCGGGCATTACGCAACTATCGACGAAGACGGGAACCTGCGGCGCTCGGTGGACCCGCTGAAAGACCAGTCTTATGTGTTGGGAGTGCTGACGCGTGATGAGCTTGACAAGTGCATCTTCCCAGTCGGTGATACGGAAAAACCTCAGATTCGTGAGGAGGCGGCAGCGTTCGGGTTCGCTACCGCGCAGAAGCCGGACTCCTACGATATTTGCTTTATCCCGGACGGCAACACCCAGGCATTTTTGGGTAGGTCCATCGGTATGCGCCCAGGAATCGTGCGTGATCAGGACGGCACCGAGCTCAAAGAGCACGACGGCGCGTTCCAGTACACCATCGGACAGCGCCGCGGCCTCAACCTTCGCGTGCCAGCCCAGGACGGAAAGCCGCGCTACGTCACCGATGTCGACGCCACCACGGGCACGGTTACTGTCGGGCCGCGCGAAGCGCTCAAAGTCTGGCAGATCGACGCAGACCGCCTGAAAGTACTGCATCCGGCGATGCAAGGTGAGTTCGCGGCCAATGTACAGATCCGTGCGCACGGCGGGGTCGTCGCCTGCCACGCACGCGTTGAGGGCAACAGCATGCATCTCGAGTTGGAGACGGCCCTGGAGGGAGTCGCGCGAGGGCAGGCTGCCGTGCTGTACTTGCCTGACCCGGACGGGCGCGGTGACGTGGTGCTGGGGTCCGGCACGATTTGTGAGACTTCGAGCGTGCAACCATGACGGCGTTCGGCCTCGGGGAGTTGCCCGGCACAGACCTCGTCACTGCCGCGGACGTTGTGCTTTCAGAATCACCGCTGCCACACATTCCACAGCTGCCAGAGCGTGGGATCGGGAGTGACCTGATTGGGCGAACAGCCGCGTTGCTCGACATTCCCATCGACCGCGGTCCGCGCGGATGGCGCGTTGGTACCCAGCACCGGGCGGTGCGTGACCAGATGGATCGCGACCTGGATGTCCTGGAATCGCTGTGGGCCGGCAAGCTCGATGCGATCAAAGTCCAGGTTGTCGGTCCTTGGACACTTGCAGCAGAAATTGAGATGCGCAATGGACACCGCATGATCACGGACACTGGTGCGCTGCGGGATGTGACCGAGGCGCTTGCACAGGCTATTGACGATCATCGAGAGGATGTGGGGCGTCGATTAGCGCCGACAGTGCTGCAAATCGACGAGCCAAGCCTCGACGCCGTGATGCGAGGCTCGCTGCGTGGTGCGACTGATGCCGAACGCATCCCGGCGTACCCAGAACCGGAGGAGCGCCTCGCAGGCTTTGGTAAGTACCTGCTCCACGCGCCAGTGATGATCAACGTCCCTTGGCAGACCGTAGACCTTGCGGACCTACAATCAACCGCGGAAAAAGACCGCTTTGCGCAACTGCTCGATCGCGGCAGCCGCTTCTCGCTTGCACCCATGCGGCCGAGGGACGTGTGGAACGTGCTCGACGAACTCCAAACCGACCCTGAGGCCTGCAGCTTCGACGTGTGGGCACGACCCGCGGATACGTTGAAACAGGCCGCTGCGAACTACCGTGAAGCCGCTGAAATGGCGGAAGGGCTGCGCTAACTCGCATCCCCGATCATCGGCCACGACGTCGTGAGGTTTGAGACATCACGCCCCTTCGACTCGAAGAACTCCCGCAACTCTGTTTGGAGTTTGTAGTACTCCACGGCCTGAAACTCCATCAACTCGTCCGTGCTCATCTGGGCGAGTTCAGGGTAGGTGGAGCGGACCTGCTTCCACGCAAGGCGCGCAGCGGCGGTCGCATCAGCCGTCGCATCGTGAGCGTTGTCGAGCTTCACTCCGTACAGCTCGCACAGAGCGCCGAGGTTGCGTTTCCCCTTCCTGTAGCGGTCCTTCGCCCGGTCGATGACGAGAGGGTCGAAAACCGGGCCGGTTACAGTGAAGTCTCCGGTGAGCTGTCGCAGCACAGAAAGGTCATACGGTGCGTTAAAAACGATGAGAGTGAGGCCGTCCTCCCAACCGCGCTTAATCATGTCAACTGTTTCTTGCAAGACCTCATCGTGCGGGCGGCCGTGCTCGCGCGCGTACTCCGTAGTGATGCCGTGGACTGCGGCAGCCTCTGCGGGTATCTCAACCCCTGGGTCCGCGAGCGCCTCGTGCGCGTTCGCCTGAGCACCGTCGATCGTGACAAGGGAGGACGTCACAATACGAGCAGTGCGTGGGTTCACAGAAGTCGTCTCGAGGTCGAAGGACATCATGCGGGATGCGTCGAAGAAAGCCATGCACATTACCTTACTAACCGTGTCGGACAGAGACGCTAGACTTGCACGTTATGAACGAAAATGTGAACGAATTGCCTGCTAATGACGTCGATGTGCGTCGACTCTGGGATGAGATTGCCAGCCAAGTTCGCCACCACCGAGACCTGTACTACAACAGCCAACCCGTTATTAGTGACGCCGAGTTTGATGAGCTTTTCCAGCGCTTGGTGCGACTTGAGGAAGAGCACCCCGAGCTCGCTGTTCCGGACTCACCGACGATGCAGGTCGGTGCGCCGACCGGCGGTGCGTTCGACGATGTCGAGCACCTCGAGCGGATGATGAGCCTAGATAATGTTTTCTCGGAGGCAGAGCTACGAGACTGGCTGGCAAAGGCGCCGGGCCCGTATCTGACAGAGCTCAAGATCGACGGGCTTTCGATCGACCTCGTGTATGAAAACGGCGAGCTGGTTCGCGCTGCTACGCGTGGTGACGGGCGCGTGGGCGAGGACATTACGGCCAATGCAAAGGTCATTGAAGATATTCCGCACCAGCTGCAGGGCGATGCCCCGGCGCTAGTCGAGGTGCGAGGGGAAGTTTTTATCCGGCCCGAGGACTTCCCAGATCTCAACGCTGCTCGCATCGAAGAGGGCGGGAAACCGTTCGCGAATCCGCGCAACGCGGCTGCCGGAGGCTTGCGTCAAAAGGATCCCGAGGATGTGAAAAAGCGCAAACTGCGGATGATTTGCCACGGCATCGGTGCGCGCGAGGGGTTTGCCCCGAAGACCCAGCACGAAGCCTACGAGCAGATGGCAGCCTGGGGGCTGCCAGTGTCTGAATACACAAAGCGCGCAGCAACTGCTGATGCGGTGGTGGATGCCGTTCGCTATTGGGAACAGCACCGCCACGACGCGATCCACGAGATGGATGGGCTCGTTGTAAAAGTCGATGCGGTTGAGGAACAGCGCCAACTAGGAGCGACGTCGCGGGCGCCACGGTGGGCGATCGCGTACAAGTACCCGCCGGAGGAGGTCACGACGAAACTGCTCGATATTGAGGTTTCCGTTGGGCGAACTGGCCGAGTAACACCGTACGCGGTAATGGAGCCGGTTTTCGTGTCTGGTACGACTGTCGCCATGGCGACGTTGCACAATCCGACCGAGGTCCGCCGCAAGGGCGTCCTCATTGGTGACACGGTCGTAGTGCGTAAAGCTGGCGAGATTATCCCTGAGGTGTTGGGTCCCGTCGCAGATCTTCGCACTGGAGAGGAGCGGGAGTTCGTGTTCCCCGCGGAGTGCCCAAGTTGCGGGGCAACGTTGGCGCCTGCGAAGGAAGGGGATGCGGACTGGCGCTGCCCGAATACGCGTTCATGCCCGGCCCAGCTGGCGCAACGTCTGAAGTACCTCGCCAGTCGCGGCGCCTTTGACATTGAGGCGCTGGGCGAAAAGGGCGCGCAGGACATGATTGACACTGGTGTGATCCAAGACGAGGGCGACCTGTTTGATCTCACAGAGGAAGACCTCAAGAAGTCACAGGTCTACACCACGAAGAAAGGTGCGGTAAATGCCTCTGGCCGGAAGCTGTTGGAGAACCTCGACACTGCGAAAAATGCCGATTTCTGGCGAGTCCTCGTTGCGCTTTCGATTCGACACGTCGGTCCGACCGCAGCTCGTGCGCTCGCCTCCCGTTACGGCAACATGGAAGCGCTTGTCGACGCCCCACTGGAGGACCTTGCGCAAACAGACGGAGTAGGCGCCATCATTGCGGAATCGTTCCAAGAGTGGTTCCGCGTTGACTGGCACCGCGAGATCGTCGAAAAGTGGACGGCTGCTGGCGTGACGATGGAAGTTGATGCCGACGATGTTGCTCCGCAAACCCTTGAGGGGATCACCGTGGTGGTGACGGGCACGCTCGAGGAATACACACGTGATGGCGCGAAAGAAGCGATCGTGTCGCGTGGTGGTAAGGCGTCGGGGTCTGTGTCAAAGAAGACGGACTTTGTGGTCGTCGGCGAAAATGCCGGTTCAAAAGAGCAAAAGGCGCGTGAGCTCGGCCTCAGGATTCTCAACGAGGAAGAGTTCACGCGCCTGCTCGAACAGGGGCCAGAAGGAGTTGAAGACTAGGAAATTATCGAACCGATGATGGTTCCCAAGTCTCCGATCTGAGCTACCTCTGATGCAAGGAAATCAGGGCCGCCGATGCGACCGACGACGAGAATGTACTCGGAGGCGCCGAGGGGAGTGATGGCAAGCGCGGTATCGAGTTGCCACCACGATTCTGGTGTCCACGTGTCGTTGTCCGGAACGAGCACCCGCGCATGCTCGAGCGGCGGCATGATTGGGTGGGATTGGTCATCTTCTGGTGCAGCCTGGGAGGCGCACAGGCGGTCGAGTCCTTCGGGGGTGTGCTTCAGCACCACGGCCCAGGAAGAGGTCATTGCCTGGGGGATCATCACGGTTAACTCGTCGAGTGCCTGCTTCGGATTGTTTGCAAGCTCGGCGATTTTCGCCAGCATCCGGATGTGCCCACTGCGGTCAACGCGCCCAGTGAACGGGCGGATCGAATCAACTTCAACGCCGTCGATGGCTGAAGCTGCTGTAATGAGTGCGTCGACCATCGTTCCGGTGGGCAGGCTGACGACAATGTCGTCAGTGACGGTACCGCTTGGATCAGTCTCGACGATGTCGACGGACTGAATATTTGCGTCGATTACGCCGAAGGCTTCCGCGAGTTCGCCAAGACTGCCGGGTAGGTCGGGCAAGGTCACTCGTACGAGGTAAGACATAGGCTCTTTTATAGCACTGCATACGGACAGCATGCTGCCAATTACATGAATATATGCATGCAATTGTAAAAATGAGGCGAAAAGGGATGGGGCGATGGTGTGGTGTTGCCTAGTGCGATGCGGGTTCTGGGGATAACGTAGAATGAACACGTTTTAGTGGCTAACCTACGGTAAAGATTGGACTTCACATTGGCTGAGATTTCACGCGATGAGGTCTCCCGCATCGCACGCCTTGCGCGAATTGCGTTGCAGGAGGATGAGCTTGACCAGATCGCCCAGCAGCTCGACACCATTGTTGACGCTGTTTCGAAGGTGCAACAGGTCGACACTGATGGGGTGGAGCCGATGAGCCACCCCCACTCGATTGACGCTGGCATGAGGCCGGACGTCGAGAAGAAGACGTTGACGCAGGCGCAGGCCCTTGACCAGGCCCCTGAAGTTGATGAAGAGCGCTTCGTAGTTCCACAGATCCTTGGAGAAAGTGAGTAGGCATGACTGAGTACACGCTTCCATCTGAAGGCATTGTGTCGCTTCCAGCTCACGTGCTTGCACAGAAGATCCAATCCGGCGAGCTGACGTCGCGCGAGGTTACCCAGGCATTCCTGGACCGCATTGCGGAGACTGATAACGAGCTTGGGGCATTCCTGCATGTCGGCGCCGAGGAGGCTCTTGCTGCGGCAGACGCGGTGGATGCCCAGGTTGCTGCTGGTAAGCCGCCGGCTTCAAAGCTGGCTGGTGTACCACTGGCGCTGAAGGATTTGCTGGTGACGACGGATGCTCCGACCACCGCTGCATCGAAGATGCTTGAGGGATACCGCAGCCCGTACGATGCTACGGTAGTCCGCAAGTTGCGCGAGGCCGGTATCCCAATTCTGGGCAAGACGAACCTCGACGAGTTTGCGATGGGTTCCTCCACTGAGAACTCCGCCTATCAGGTCACCCGTAACCCGCATGACCTCGAGCGTGTTCCGGGTGGATCTGGCGGTGGTACCGCTGCTGCACTTGCCTCTGGCCAGGCACCAATTGGTATTGGCACTGATACCGGTGGCTCTATTCGTCAGCCGGCATCGCTGACAGGCACCGTCGGTGTGAAGCCGACGTACGGCGGTGTTTCCCGCTACGGTGTGATCGCTTGTGCGTCGTCGCTGGATCAGGTTGGACCGTGTGCGAACAACGTCCTCGACACGGCGTTGCTGCACGAGATTATTGGCGGCCACGACGAGTTCGACGCCACAAGCGTTGACACTCCGGTACAGGAGCTCGCAGCTGCCGCTGAACAGGGCGCTTCGGGCGATCTGTCTGGCGTGAAGATCGGACGCGTGAAGCAGTTCTCGCGCCCAGGTACCCAGCCAGGCGTCACTGAGCGTATCGACGCCGCCTTTGCACAGTTCGAACGTCAGGGCGCAGAGATCGTCGAAGTGGACTGCCCGAGCTTCGACGACGTCATGGGCGCGTACTACATCATCCAGATGTCCGAGGTTTCGTCGAACCTCGCGCGTTTTGACGGTATGCGCTATGGCCTGCGCACGGGTGACGACGGCAAGCACTCTGCGGAAGAGGTTATGGCGTCGTCCCGTGGTGACGGCTTTGGTCCGGAGGTGAAGCGTCGCATCATCCTCGGCACGTATGCGTTGTCTGTTGGTTACTACGACGCCTACTACCTGCAGGCGCAGCGTGTGCGCACCCTCATCGCGCAGGATTTCCGTCGGGCGTTTGAGAAGGTGGATGTCATCGCTGGCCCTGCCGTTCCTCAGACTGCGTTCAAGATCGGGGAGAAAGTCGACGATCCGTTGGCAATGTACAACTTTGACCTCTTCACCTTGCCGTTGAACCTGGCAGGCCTCCCGGGCATGAGCGTACCTGCGGGGACGGCAAGCGATACTGGTCTTCCTGTTGGCCTGCAGATTATTGCTCCTGCTTTTGAAGATGAGCGCCTGTACCGTGTTGGTGCGGCGTTTGAGGCTGGACGCTAGCATTCTTATCTGGCATATTCACCACGACCCCGCAGGTTACTGCCGCGGGGTCGTTTTCATTTTGATAACACCTTAATCGTCTATGTCGTGGATTTGTGTGTGAATGGGAGCATCAATTTGATGCCTGTGACCAGGGGTAATTTGATTTTTGGGCATGCGGAATAAGCCCTTTTGCCTTGAAAGCGCTAGGGTTGTGTGTATGCGACTTGCCACTCTTACCTCCGGCGGCGACTGCCCAGGGCTGAACGCCGTCATTCGCGGAATCGTCCGAACTGCCAGCGCGGAATATGGCTCGACAGTTGTCGGGTACCTCGATGGCTGGGTCGGGCTGATGGAAGACCGCAGGATTGACCTGTACGACGATGCGTTTATCGATTCGATTTTGCTGCGCGGCGGCACCATCCTGGGGACCGGCCGTTTGCACCCCGACAAGTTCAAAGCCGGTATCGACACTATTAAGGCGAATATGGATGACGCCGGTATCGACGCCCTGATCGCCATTGGCGGCGAAGGTACCCTCAAAGGTGCCAAGTGGTTGTCCGATAATGGCATTCCGGTTGTCGGCGTTCCAAAGACCATTGACAACGACGTTGCCGCAACTGACTACACGTTCGGCTTTGACACCGCAGTATCGGTTGCTACCGACGCGATTGACCGCCTGCATACGACTGCGGAATCACACAACCGCATCTTGATCGTCGAAGTGATGGGCCGCCACGTCGGCTGGATTGCACTCCATGCCGGTATGGCAGGTGGTGCACACTACACGGTCATCCCTGAGGACCCATTCGACATTGCAGATATTTGCAAGGCAATGGAGCGCCGCTTCCAGATGGGAGAGAAGTACGGCATCATCGTTGTCGCCGAAGGCGCTATCCCGAAAGAGGGCACGATGGATGCAGGCCTCGGTGAGGAAGACGAGTTCGGCCACAAGACCTTCAACGGGATGGGGCAGATCATCGCTGACGAGATTAAGCGCCGCCTTGGTTACGATGTCCGAACTACGGTGCTGGGGCACATCCAGCGCGGTGGTACGCCAACGGCGTATGACCGAGTGCTTGCCACCCGTTACGGCGTGCACGCAGCCCGTGCCGCACACGAAGACAACTTTGATACCTGTGTAGCTCTGCACGGTGAGGATATCGACCTCGTGCCGCTCGAGTCCGCGGTGGCACACCTGAAGACGGTTCCGGAACACCGGTATAAAACTGCACGAAGCATGTTTGGATAAGAAATTTTTGGGTGGAGCGCCCGCGCCAGTGCAAAAGATTTTTGCGGAAACTGGCGCGGGCGCTCCTTTTGTGTGTCTATAGTCTGACCTATGACTGTTTCGGTAGGTGAGAAAAGAGAACCATCTAGCGGGACTGCCCAGGACCGCGCTGCATACCTCGCAACGCTGGGCTTCCCAGTGCTAGTACTGATTGGCTTCGCGCTTGGTGCAGCAGCACCTGGCGCGGTCGCCCCAATTTCTGGTTGGACTACGTGGCTCCTGGGCATTGTGATGTTCGGCATGGGGCTTACCTTGCGTCCAGTTGATTTTCGTCTCGTTTTTTCGCGTCCGCTCCCGGTACTCATCGGTGTGGTTGCGCAGTTCGTCATCATGCCTGCAATTGCAGTAGCTATCACTGTGGTGCTCGGTCTGCCGTCTGAAATCGCGGCAGGTGTGATCTTGGTTGGGTGCGCACCAGGCGGGACGTCATCCAACGTCGTTAGCTACCTTTCCCGTGGTGACGTAGCCTTGTCGGTCACTATGACGTCGGTATCGACGCTGCTTGCACCAATCATGACGCCGCTGTTGACTCTGTGGCTGGCAGATCAGCACATGCCAGTGAGTGCAGCAGCAATGGCGCTGTCGATCGTCAAGATGGTCATCGTTCCAATCGTGCTCGGTCTCGTCGTGCGCCTCGTGCTGCCTCAGCTTGTTGACGCCATCTTGCCTGCGCTGCCGTGGGTCTCTGTGATTGCGATCTCGATGATCGTGGCGATTGTCGTGCAGGGCTCCCGTGAGAAACTTGCAGAGGCTGGTCTCTTGGTGCTGCTGTGTGTAGCAATCCACAACATCCTGGGGTACCTGCTGGGCTACCTGACTGGAAAGGTCACGCGTCAGCCGGAAACCGCTTCTCGAACAATGGCTGTCGAGGTTGGGATGCAGAACTCCGGCCTAGCCGCCACACTTGCCGCACAGTACATGAACCCAGTCGCGGCACTTCCAGCGGCAGTGTTTTCTGTATGGCACAACCTCTCCGGTGCGGTATTTGCGTTCATCTGTCGCTCCGTAGACCAGCGGAAACGTGCTATTGGCGCGCCAAGCGACACGGAGAACTAGGAGAGCACTACACTAGAACACTATGACTGCGTACGACCTGATGGATTACGACGAAGTACTGAAAAAATTCGACCCGGTTATGGGGTTGGAGGTACACGTTGAGTTAGCAACCGAGACCAAGATGTTCTCGACATCTTCAGCCCACTTCGGTGCGGCGCCAAACACCAACGTCGACCCGGTGTCGCTTGGGTTGCCTGGCGCATTGCCCGTCGTTAATGCAAAGGGCGTTGAGTGGGCAATCAAGATCGGCCTTGCGCTGAACTGCAAGATTGCGGAAAGCTCGCGCTTCGCGCGTAAGAACTACTTTTACCCGGATCAGCCGAAGAACTACCAGATTTCGCAGTACGACGAGCCGATCGCGTACGACGGCTACCTGGATGTCCTGCTCGATGACGGTACTGAGTACCGCGTTGAAATTGAGCGCGCGCATATGGAAGAAGACACCGGTAAGCTGACGCACCTCGGGTCTGCCTCGGGGCGCATCACGGGTGCGACGGCCTCGTTGGTTGACTGTAACCGCGCTGGTGTTCCACTCATTGAGATCGTGACGAAGCCGATTATCGGTGCAGGGGAGCGTGCTCCCGAGGTCGCTCGTGCGTACGTTGGCGCGCTCCGCGAGCTTGTGAAGGCTCTCGGTGTCTCTGATGCACGCATGGACCAGGGGTCGATGCGCTGTGATGCGAACGTTTCGCTACGCCCGATTGGTCAGGAGAAGTTCGGTACCCGTACGGAGACGAAGAACATCAACTCCTTGAAGTCGGTTGAGCAGGCCGTCCGCTTCGAGATGATGCGTCAGGCACAGGCGCTCGTCAACGGCGAAGAGATTGTGCAGGAGACCCGCCACTACCAGGAGAAAGATGGCTCGACGTCGAAGGGGCGTCCAAAAGAAGAGGCCTCTGAGTACCGCTACTTCAACGACCCAGACCTGCCCCCAGTTATCGCGAAGCCTGAGTGGGTGGAGGAGATCCGCAAGACGCTTCCGGAGCTTCCGTGGGTGCGCCGGGCGCGAATCCAGGAAGAGTGGCAGTTGCCTGAGAAGGAGTTCCGCGATTTGGTGAACGCTGGCGCGTTGGATCTGGTTGTGGATACAGTCGAGGAAGGTACGACTCCTGACGAGGCGCGTGCTTGGTGGGTGTCGTACATTCAGAGCAAGGCAAACGAGCTCGGCAAGGATCTTGACGCGGTTGGAGTGACGCCAAAGGACGTTGCTCGTGTGGTCGAGTTGGTGAAAGAAGGCAAGCTGACGACCAAGCTGGGTCGCCAGGCTATCGACGGCGTGATTGCTGGCGAGGGCCATGTTGACGAGGTTGTCGCTGCTCGTGGCCTCGAGGTCGTGCGTGATGATGGCGCTATCGAAAAGGCTGTCGACGACGCGTTGGCTGCCAACCCGGACATCGTTGAGAAGTACCGAGCCGGCAACAAGAAGGTAACCGGCGCGATTGTCGGTGCCGTGATGAAGGCAACGCAGGGCAAGGCTGATCCTGGTCAGGTGAACAAGCTGATCGCGAAGAAGCTGTCCTAAGCTACACCGCATAAAGGAGCCCCCGCGCCGATTCGAACCGGTGCGGGGGCTCTTCCATGTACTGCAACGAAACGGATCTATTTGCCCTTCGATGCGTTCTTGACGTCCTCGTCGGTGACGGCTGGGAACGTGCCAGTTTCGTACATCTCTGAGTAGGCCTCCCAGTCGATTGGGTCGTCGTGTGAGTCGGCGTCACCAGGTGCACCGTCGTACTCCTCGGAGTCGGGGTCGAGTGCCGGTGCGTCGTCGAGCGAGAACTCATTCTCTGGATCAGCGTGGAGATCCGCAGCGACTTCCTCCTGGACGGATTGCCACAGGTGTGTGTCACCAACGTGAGACTCGGTGACCAGGTCTTCGACCTCTTCGCGCTCCTTCGCGGACAGTTCGCTTTCTGCTGGGTCCAGCGCGGTTTCTGCGAGCTCTGCGAGGCGCTCACGTCGTTTGGTCTCTGCCGCGATACGTCCACGATCCTTGAACCAGGAAATAATCATGACGATCGAGAGCACAAGTCCGAGATAGCCAACGACAGGGTAGACCCAACCAACGAGGGCCGAGAAACCGATGAAAGACAGCGCGAAGCCAATGCCGACCACGATGAAGTAGATCAGTCGGAACTTTTCCTGACGGCCATGAGCGAGACGCCGCGCCATGGCGTAGAACATGCCTACCGCGGTGTTGTAGATCATCAAGTAGATCAGCAGCGAGACGACGAAGCCGACCGCTGGGTGCATGTTGTCAAACACCATGAGCAGTGGGAAGTCGGCGCCGTAGACGCCTTCCATGTTCATGAAAATGATGAAATTCAGGATGACCAGTAGGGTTGCAAAGATGAACCCGCCAAGCAATCCGCCAATGCCAGCTTCGCGAGGGTTGAGCTGCGAGCCCGCAATGACGAGGATCATCGAAACAGCCATGATGATGCAAAGCGTTGCGTAGTTGACTGCAGAGAGCAACCAGTTGTTGCCCACACCTGTAGCAGGTGCGTTCTGCATGGAGAGCTCGTTGATCTGGCTGATGTTGTCTGGCATGTGCACCAGCGTGATCATCAGCGCCACGATCACCGCGACGATAAGAAATGGCGTGATGATGGAAATGACGTTCGTGAGCTTGTCGACGTCCAGGAACCCCGAAAGGACAAGCAGGACGGTCATGATGGCCGCGCCCACCCAAGTTGGGAGCCCGAACTGTTGGTCAAGGTTCGAGCCTGCACCGGCGACCATGACGAAGCCGATCGCAAAAAGGGTGAACATCGTGGCGACGTCCATAAATTTCGATACAAGTGGCTTTGATACGTTCTTAAAGACGGCGCTGTGGTCGTCAGCGAGGTAGAAAGAACCCAACTGGAAGAGCGTCGAGCCAACGACGACGATAATGATGCCAGCAACAATCGAGCCGACAAGGCCCCAGTACCCGTACGCGAGGAAGTACTGAATCACTTCCTGGCCGGATGCGAAGCCAGCTCCGACGAGCAACCCCACGAACGCGAGCGCCACACGGATAGATTTACGCATAAAACTTTGTCCCTATTGAATATGTAGAAATCGATATAAATATTTAGCGGTGGCGTTATTGCAACGTCCACCGAACGGGAGTTGATGGTATCAAAGGCATTTCTCCAGCGCACACCATAAAACGGACGGAACAGTAGTGTTAAAGGCTCTGGGGAGTGGCGCTGATAAGCGTTCGGCCGTGGTGGGCGTGGGTCGTGACTATCGAATAAACCGCCTGGTAGTAAGGGAGAAGTTGCCAGGTGGTCAGACGGGGGAGGTGCGGGGACGTGTGGAGGGAGAAGCTGGCGTCAAAAAGAATGAGATGCACGCCAAAGCGTTACGGAACTGTTACCTTGGCTAGGCTCGTGCCCTAATGGTCTGGTCCTGCCTTGGCGACGATCTTCTTCATGATTCGGTTGAGTTGGTCGGCCTCTTCCGGCGTAATGGAATCGAATACGAGCTCGCGGAGCTTCTGAAGGTAACCGGGCGTGGACCGCACGATGAATTCGACGCCGTCTTTGGTGAGCGTGGCGATGTTGGTGCGGCGGTCCGTCGAGTCTTGGCTTCGCGCCACGAGCCCACGTCTCTCTAAACGTGCGACGATATGGGACAAGCGTGATGCAGACATCTGTGTTGCCTTCGCGAGTTGGCTCATCGTGATCTTCTGATCGTCAGCTTGTGCGATCTCTACCAGTGCAAGGTAGTCAGACAGATTCATGCTCTCATTGGCCTTGAGTGCTTCGTCAAGGCGGGCAGGGATCCACGAGATCATTGCCCACATAGTGAGCCAAATTTCAGTGTCGTGTTCATCAAGCCAACTGAATCGATGCATGTGATGAGATGTTAGTAACTACAACAGATTTCAACCTAATTTTGTTCAGAGGCCCAGCTTCCGGGGCTACGTTAGAACGAAGGTGGCGTCTCTTAGTGCAAGAAGTTTTGTGGCGCGCCGACGTACAGCCTCGTAATCGGGCAGATTTGTTCTAGATTGCTAGGCATGACTGATAAAAACTTGCGCGATGCTACACCCGAGGATGTAAGTGGACTCGAAGGCGTTCCTGAGTTTCAGGGATCGGCTCGAGGCGACTCGGCTCAGGGAATCTATTCGATGACGGGGAAGGCTGCTCCCACTGAGGTGTTTCCAAACGCCGACGCTCCGGGCGGCTTCGATGCCACACCGGCGACCGAAACGGTTGTTGCCAACAACACGCTCGATTCGGTGCCGACGACCTATGCGCAACCAGATGTTGCCGCTGACTCTGACCTGGAAGAGGAGAAGGTTGAGCACGCAAAGCGCGGTACGCTCGACTTTGGCTTGCTGATTGCGCGCCTTACCATCGGGCTCGCGCTCATCCTGCAAGCGATTGCGGTGTTCTTCCGTCTAGGCGATTCGGCTGGTATCGGTGGGCTGGAAGCAGAATTTGCTGCGCAGGGCTACGCTTTTACCGACGGCCTGGCTATCATCCTGCCGACGTTGCAGCTCGCCGCAGGTGTTTTCTTGCTGCTAGGGCTGTTGACGCCAGCTGCAGCGATGGTGGGCATCGCAGTTACTGGCTTTGCCGTTTTACACAGCATTGTTGTGAGCGGAGTTGGTCTGAACGTGTTCGAGTGGGAACCAGCAACAGTCTTGGCAGCAGTGCTTTTCGGTGTGGTGCTCGCGCTGCAGTTTGCTGGCCCTGGCCTGTACGGCGTCGACGCGACCCGCTCGTGGGCGCGCCGACCACTGGCAAGCTCCTGGATTTTCGCAGTCCTTGGGCTAGCCGCAGCTGGTGCGCTGTGGTGGTTCGGCGCCGGGGTAAACCCGCTCGCCTAACCAGGACTGCCCGCTAGTCGAGCTGGCGGACGGCGCCCTTGTCGGCGGATGTTGCCATCTTTGCGTACACCTTGAGAGCCTTCGACACTTCGCGGACACGATTTGGTGTCCACGGGTGCTCAGAGGCTTCCATTGCTTCACGGCGCTTTTCCAGGACGTCTTCGTCGACATCGAGGGTGAGCTCGCGCCGAGATACTGAGATCGAAACGGTATCGCCGTTTTCGATCAGGCCGATGAGGCCACCGTGGGCAGCCTCGGGTGAGATGTGTCCGATGGAAAGTCCTGACGTGCCGCCGGAGAATCGGCCGTCGGTAATCAGGGCGCACTTCGTGCCCAGTCCGGCACCCTTCAAGAAGGAAGTGGGGTGAAGCATCTCCTGCATGCCTGGCCCACCCGCGGGTCCTTCGTAGCGGATCACGACAACCTCGCCCTCAAGTACTTCGTGTGCCAAGATCATCGACACCGCCTGCTCTTGCGAGTCCACAACATGCGCCGGTCCCGAGAACTCCCAGAGACCTTCTTCAACACCTGCAGTTTTGAGGATCGCGCCGTCCGGAGCAAGGTTGCCACGCAGGACGACCAAGCCGCCGTCAGAAGTAAACGGGTGGTCGACATCGTGGATCACGCCACGGATGGCATCGGTATCCAGGCTCGGCCACCGCGCTGACTGCGAGCATGCCTGCGTGGTTCGCTTGCCACCCGGCGCGGCGTGGAAGAGTTCGATGGCTTCTTCACATGCGCCGGTGCCACGGATATCCCAGTCCTTGAGCCACTCGTGGAGGGAGTCGTAGACAATTGAGTGCACGTCCTCGTGTAGCAGTCCGCCGCGGTGGAGCTCGCCGAGGATTGCTGGGATGCCTCCGGCGCGGTGGACATCTTCGACGTGGGCTGTGCCGTTTGGAGCAACCTTTGACAGGCACGGGATGTGGTGGGACAGGTCGTCGATATCCGCGAGTGAGAAGTTCACCTCGCCCTCTTGCGCGGCCGCAAGGATGTGCAGAATCGTGTTCGTCGATCCACCCATGGCCATGTCGAGGGCCATTGCGTTGCGGAACGCGTGCACGGTTGCGATCTCGCGCGGCAACACTGAGGTGTCGCCCTCTCCGTAGTAGCGGTTGCACAGGTCAACGATGGTGGCGCCAGCTTTTTCGAACAGCTCACGGCGCGCTGTGTGCGTGGCCAGAGTGGTGCCGTTGCCAGGCAGTGAAAGGCCGAGCGCTTCGGTAAGGCAGTTCATGGAGTTAGCGGTGAACATGCCGGAGCACGATCCACAGGTAGGGCAGGCGCCTTCGACGATGGCATCGAGTTCGTTATCGGAGACAGCATCGTTTGCGGAAAGCGCGATGGCGTCAACAAGGTCGGAGGCTGGCTTTTCGACGCCACCAACGTTAATTGGCTTGCCTGATTCCATCGGGCCGCCGGAGACGAAAACCGTAGGGATGTTGAGCCGCAAAGAAGCATTCAGCATGCCCGGTGTGATCTTGTCACAGTTGGAGATGCATACCATTGCGTCGACGGTGTGGGCGTTGACCATGTACTCCACCGAATCCGCGATGATCTCGCGGCTGGGCAGGGAGTAGAGCATACCGGAATGACCCATGGCGATACCGTCGTCGACGGCGATGGTGTTGAATTCTTTCGGCACACCGCCGGCGGCGCGTACAGCTTCCGCAACAATTTCCCCTACCTCTTTGAGGTGCACGTGGCCAGGAACGAACTGCGTGTATGAGTTGACGATGGCAACAATCGGCTTGCCGAACTCATTTTCTTCTGTACCGGTTGCTCGCCATAGTGCACGTGCGCCTGCAGCTTGGCGGCCAATGGTTGTGACTCGTGAGCGGAGAGGGATCACGGCTTACTCCTTTGTACGTGGCGCGGGCTCGGGCCGTGGCCCGGGCAGATCAGGGTGTGCCTTGACGTATTCGTCGTAGGCTTCTCGCGACATTAATACTTTATTGCCGTCTTTGTTGATGATTTCATATTTTCCGTCGGCGGCTTCCTGCGCCTGCGTGATGACGTCCGTGATTCGGCCCCGGGAAGCTTCTGCAAGTTCCGGTAGCATACTAAAGGTCACGCCGGGCATGGTGTGCGATGCCCCGTCAAGAGTTGTGGCCTTCGCCTTCGCGCCCTGAAATGCAATTCCCGCCAGGTCAGACCAGGCGATGGTCACGTTTGGCTTCACCATGTACCGCAGAGCAATGCCGCGTTCGCTGATCGTGGTGGAGGCGGTGAAGATCCAGAGCAACCACGCGAGCGGAATGAGCAGCAGCCAGCCAAGAATGAGCGGAGCCCAGGAAATTCCGATCAACGCGATGCCTGTCATGAGGACAACCGCAATGACGTGTTGTTTGCTAGGGCGAAAGGTGGTGGGCGAGTC
This sequence comes from Corynebacterium sp. CCUG 51687, assembly GCF_024453995.1. Classification (NCBI taxonomy): domain Bacteria; kingdom Bacillati; phylum Actinomycetota; class Actinomycetes; order Mycobacteriales; family Corynebacteriaceae; genus Corynebacterium; species Corynebacterium sp. CCUG 51687. The sequence goes on from NZ_JAGPYT010000015.1 coordinate 23,685, forward strand.
AGTCATGCAAGTTATGCTAGCCAATCTTGTTACGGCTGCGGGAGTTGCTCTTTATCGACGTCCACTTCGTCCGTCGCCGTCTCTTCCTGAGTAGCTGGCGTGGCTGCCGGTTCCGGTGGTTCGTATGTAGATGTTTCGGACGTCCAATCAGATGATTCCGACTCGGTCGTTGTGGATGAAGGCGTGGTTGCTTCGGTGGTTGGTGTGGCTGTTGGAATAGTAGTGGTGACGTCGGACGTAGGGATCTCTTCTTGGGTGGCAGGCATGGGGGCGCTCGTGGATGCAACTGGTCGGGCAGGCGGCGCCCAAACACCGGAATTTGCGTTGCTTTCCTCCGCGGGTTGCAACATGAGGCCGCGGACAATGAGCAGAATCGCGAACCCCGCGAGGAGGAACGCTGTGGACATACGCATAATTCCGCGGAATACGCGCTTCGGTTCAGGTGCGTCGTCATCAGTAATCGTCAAGTCATCAACTGCTGCCGGATCTTGGGGCACTGGGTCTGTCGCGGGCAGCTTCTGCGTCTGAGGAAAGAACTCTGGAATACGCTCTGTGGGCGTTTGCACATCAAAGTGCCTGGTCGGTTGTTCCAAACCTTGCACCAGTGCGCCCTCGAATGTTGTTGCCGCGCCGTACTCGTTCCAAAACTCGTCGAGGATCGCCATGCGGATTGCGCGCTCCACCTTCCACTGCATCAATGGTTGAGTGCGAACCATCACGCGCATATCCACGGTCCATGAGCTTCCGACAGTTGCGGGGGCGTTTACCGCTACTGCGGGTTGTACTTCGACCTCGTCGATGGTGGCGTCGGCAATGTCGGGTTGCGCAATCGCGCGCTGCGCCGCGGTGAGGGTCCTCTTCAACGCCTCTTCCGCAGACGTTGAACCGAGCAGTGGGACAGGAATGACGACGACCGCGCTGGACCAGTAGTTGGATTGGTTGATGCATATGCGTGCCGTCGAGTTCGGAATAGAGATGGTCGATTGCTCGATGGTGCGGATTTGAGTTGCGCGCATTGTAATCTGAATGACCTCACCGGAGACGTCAATCCCGTTGCCCTGAAATGCGACGTAGTCGCCCACACCAAACTGCTTTTCGCTGAGGATGAAGAAACCCGCCAGGAAATCCGCGATGATGTTCTGTGCGCCAAAACCGATGGCTGCCGATACAACCGTTGCGGGGATGGCGGCACCGGCGAGTGAAAAGCCGAGTTGTTGCAGTGCAAAGACGAAAATCAAGAAGTAGGCAACCATCTGGGCGATGTATACACCGACGCCCACGATTGCTAGGCGGCCCTTCGATTCGTCCGTCTCACCAGACTCTTTGACCTGCCGCTCAGCGTGACGGTTCAGGAAACGGCCAGCTCGTGGCACTAAAAATGCGAGTGTGAGCAGGAGAGCGAGGTTGATCCCCGTCTCCGCGAACCAGCGCCAAATCTGTTCGGCAATGTATGACATCGGCATAGTTTTTGAATAATAATCCAAATCCCTCACATTCCCCTGTGGAATGTGTATGATTCAACTCATGATCATTTCGCACGTACTAGTCATTCTTATTCCGCACCGGCGCTTGCCGTAGCGGACTGCTTGCCTAGTCAGTCGCGAACTCAAGCGCCCTCGACAGCCACACGGCTTGGTCGGGGGCTTTTGTTTTAGATCTGATTCGATGGTTGTTGTTATTTGAAACACTAAGGAGCTCGACATCGTGGTTGCTTCACACAAGCCCCCGACGAATGCATCGACGCAGCCTGGTGATGAGCGCACCGCGCCGCTGATCACCGGAGCCGACGCTGTCGTTCGCAGTCTTGAGGAGCTAGGTACCGAGATTGTCTTTGGCCTCCCCGGTGGCGCGGTGCTTCCTCTCTACGACGCACTGTTCGCAGCAGAGAAGCTGCGGCATGTGCTGGTTCGCCATGAGCAAGGTGCAGGCCACGCCGCAGAAGGGTACGCGGTTGCTTCTGGAAAGGTTGGCGTGTGCATCGCCACTTCCGGGCCGGGGGCCACAAACCTTGTCACACCGATCGGTGACGCTTATCTGGACTCGGTCCCGATTGTTGCCATCACCGGCCAGGTAGGTTCGTCAATGATCGGAACCGACGCGTTCCAAGAGGCGGATATTCGTGGCATTACGATGCCAATCACTAAGCACAACATCATGGTCACGGACGTCAACGAGATCCCGAGTGTGATTGCAACTGCATTCCACATCGCATCTAGTGGCCGTCCGGGTCCGGTGCTTGTGGACATCCCGAAGGATGTTCAGGCACAGCTCATGGAGTTCTCGTGGCCGCCGAAACTGCTCGAGACTGGGTATGTTCCCGCTGACGAGCCGCTCAGCGAACAGGTAATGAAGGCTGCGGAGCGAATCTCGCAGGCGAAGCGGCCGGTGTTATATATCGGTGGTGGCGTCGTCAAGTCTGCTGCGAACAAGGAGCTGCTTGAGCTTGTCGAGGCCACTGGCATCCCAGTGGTGACTACCTTGATGGCGTTGGGCGCATTCCCGCAGGACCATCCGTGCTACATGGGCATGCCTGGCATGCACGGCACCGTGCCGGCGGTTGGTGCCCTGCAGGAAGCGGATCTCCTGATCGCAATCGGAACCAGGTTTGATGACCGCGTGACCGGCGACGTTGACACTTTCGCGCCTCACGCGGACACGATTCACGCTGACATCGACCCGGCAGAGATCGGGAAGATTCGTCCAGTTGATGTGCCGATCGTCGGTGATGCGAAGAAGGTGCTTGCTCAGCTCACTGCAGCGTTTACAGGCTCGCCGAATACTCCGGCGCCGAAGATAGACGCCTGGATGGAGCGGCTTCAGGATCTCCAGGAGCGGTTCCCGCGTGGGTACGACAAGCAAGACGATGGGAAGCTTTCTCCGCAGTTTGTGATCGAGATGCTGTCGAAGACCGTCGGAAAGGATGCGATTTACGCGTCCGGCGTTGGCCAGCACCAGATGTGGTCAGCGCAGTTCCTGGACTTCGATAAACCTCGTCACTGGTTGAGCTCCGGCGGTGCCGGCACCATGGGGTATGCGGTGCCAGCCGCTATGGGTGCGAAGGCCGCGATGCCCGATAAAGAGGTATGGGCCGTCGACGGTGATGGTTGTTTCCAGATGACGAACCAGGAGATCACCACCGCGGCGATGGAGGGCTTGCCAATCAAGGTCTGCCTGATTAACAACGGCAACCTCGGCATGGTCCGCCAGTGGCAAACGTTGTTCTATGAAGGCAACTACTCGCACACCAAGCTCGGTGGGGAAGAGGCATACGTCCCTGACTTTGTGAAGCTCTCTGAGGCACTCGGGGCGCAGGCTGTTCGCGTCACGAAGGAAGAGGACGTCGTCCCCGCGATTGAGTGGGCGCGCGGTATCAATGATCGGCCGGTCGTAGTTGAGTTCATCGTCGGCGAGGACGCACAGGTTTGGCCGATGGTCGCTGCGGGCGCTTCGAACTCAGACATGCAGTACGCGCTCGGGATGCGGCCGTTCTTCGACATGGAGGAATCCGCCGCGGAAACCCCAGAAGCAATTCACGAAGTGTTGACGACACTCGAAGATGAAACAGAGGGAGCGAAATAAGATGGCACCAGTGCAAACAATCACTCGGCATAGGCTGTCGGTGCTTGTGCAGGATGTCGATGGCATCATTACGCGCGTATCCGCTCTGTTTACGCGCCGTGGCTACAACATGGTCTCGCTTGTGTCGGCAAGCACTGAGACCGAAGGCATCAACCGGCTGACCATCGTGGTCGATGCGAGCGAGTACTCCGTTGGGCAGATCCAGAAGCAGCTCAACAAGCTCGTCCAGGTTATTAAAGTCCAGAGGCTTGACGACGACGCCACCGTCGCCCGATCAATGATGCTGGTCAAGGTGAGCGCGGACAACAGTAACAGGCCGCAGGTCGTGGATGCCGCGAACATCTTCCGCGCACGTGTCGTCGACGTCTCGCCCGAGTCCCTCGTGATTGAAGCGACGGGCACGCCCGCAAAGCTGCGGGCGTTGCTTGAAGTACTCGAGCCCTTCGGAATTCGCGAGCTTGCGAGTTCCGGTGATGTCGCGCTTTCGCGCGGCGCCGAAACAATGGCATCGCAATCCTAAGCGCGACGCTATTAACTCCGATATATTTCTCCATACGCATAAAGAAAGGTGAGCCGACTCATGGCTATTGAAGTTTTTTACGACCAGGATGCAGACCTGTCCATCATCCAGGGAAAGAAAGTTGCAGTAATCGGCTATGGATCGCAGGGCCACGCGCACGCGCAGAACTTGCGTGAATCCGGCGTCGATGTTGTGATCGGCCTGCGTGAGGGCTCGAAGAGCGCGGAAAAGGCCAAGGAGGCTGGCTTCGAGGTCAAGAGCAACGCTGATGCTTCCGCATGGGCGGACGTCATCATGTTGCTGGCACCGGATACTTCCCAGGCAGAAATCTTCCGCAACGATATTGAGCCAAACCTGAAGGCTGGCGACGCCCTGTTCTTCGGTCACGGCCTGAACATCCACTTCAACCTGATTGAACCAGCGGACGACATCATCGTGGGCATGGTTGCGCCGAAGGGCCCGGGCCATTTGGTGCGTCGTACGTTTACTGAGGGCAAGGGCGTGCCGTGCCTGATTGCTGTCGAGCAGGACCCGGAGGGCAATGGCCGCGACCTGGCACTCTCGTACGCTGCAGCAATCGGTGGTGCTCGTGCCGGTGTCATCCCGACGACCTTCGAGGCTGAAACCGTCACCGACCTGTTCGGAGAGCAGGCCGTTCTGTGCGGTGGCCTGGAGGATCTCATCATGACGGGCTTCGATGTCCTCGTCGAGGCTGGCTACGAGCCAGAAATGGCGTACTTCGAGTGCCTGCACGAGATGAAGCTGATCGTGGATCTGATCTACGAAGGTGGCATGGCGAACATGAACTACTCCATCTCCGATACCGCAGAGTTCGGTGGCTACCTGTCTGGTCCGCGCCTCATCGACGAGGGCGTTAAAGACCGCATGCGTGACGTGCTGCGTGATATCCAGGATGGCACCTTCACCAAGCGCCTCGTTGAGAACGTGAAGAACGGTAACAAGGAGCTGGAGGACCTGCGCGCCAAGGTCTCCTCGCACCCGATTGAGAAGACCGGCAAGGAACTGCGCTCGATGATGAGCTGGGTGCAGAACCCGCTGAATGAGACCGCCTAGGCTTTCTCATAACGTAAAAACTGGGAGCGACCCAACAGAAGGGCCGCTCCCAGTTTTGTTTGTGCTTTGCGCTATTGCGCTGGTGCCATCTCGGATTCGGGTGCGTCGCTAAGGACTTCGTCGAGATTCACTGTGGTAGTGACTTCTTCCGGCACTGTCGGTTCGGAAGCGTCAGTGTTCGTCTCGGTAGCAGGCTCAACCGTTTCCGTGGTGTCTTCTGTCATCGTGGTGGTGATATCGACGGTTTCAGTTGCCGTCACGCTGGGCTGGTTGTTGTTGAATTCTTCTTCACTTTGGCCGCCGGCGAACAGGGACCACAGTAGCCATGCGAGAAGGAGGAAGACGAGGATGCCAAGGAGCCACTTCCACCAACCGCCGTTCTGCGGAGTTGGCTCGGATGGAGCGGGAAGGTGGCGTCGCTCCTCTGGTATCTCGAGTGGGGGGTTGTTTGGGGTTTCGTGTGGTTGCTGAGTCACGTGTTTCCTTTCTTTTTGGTCCAGGCTAGCAAAAATCGTTCTGATTGCTTCCGAAGTTGCCCGCTTTGCCGATATTAAAAGGTGGATTAGAATTACGGCATGTCGCATAGCCAGGACCACGCTCACACTCACGACCACGATCACGTCGGCGACGCGCCACTGCGTGCCCTGCTGATCGCGCTGGGAGTCACCAGCGTGGTCTTTTTCGCAGAATTGATCGGTGGCTGGCTCACCGGTTCGATGGCGCTGATGGCCGATGCCATGCACATGCTGTCGGACGCTGCTGGACTGATCATTGCGGTGATCGCCGTGGTGATAGGGAAGCGGGCAGCCTCGATGAAGGCCACGTATGGATATCGGCGCGTTGAAGTACTGGCCGCGGCGACCAACGCGCTGACGGTGCTTGTGATTTCTGTCTGGATCGTGGTGCAGGCCATTCGTCGAATCTCTGCACCTACTGAGATTGACACGGCACCGATGATGGTGATCGCCCTCATCGGCTTGGTCGCAAACGCGGTATCTGCGTGGGTGCTGCATAGCCAAAGGGAAAACTCCGTCAACGTTGAGGGCGCGTTTTTGCACGTACTTGTGGACATGCTCGGTTCGGTTGCGGTGCTCGTCGCCGGTGCGGTGATTGCTTTTACTGGCAGCCAGCTGCCGGACGTTATCGCTTCCTTCTTGATCGCGGCGTTGGTGTTGCCACGGGCGTGGTCGCTGCTCCGTCACTCCCTCCAGGTGCTACTGGAGCAGGTCCCTCCGGGATTCGATGTTGAGAGCGTCGAACCGGCCCTGCGAGCAATTGCCGGTGTGGTGGATATCCATGACTTGCACCTGTGGTCGCTCGATGGGGTGTCCGTATTGGCGACGGTTCACGTGGTTAAGCACCCTGGTGAGCAAGGAGCCCGTGTTCTCGACGACGCCCAAGAAGTATTGCGTGAGCTGGGGATTGAGCATTCCACGATCCAGGTGGAGCTGCCCGAACACCGCGGCCACGAGAATGTTTGTTGATTCTGTTCTAAAGTATGACTTATGGGTTTTACTACGCCAAGCTATTCACTCAAGGATCTCTTCGCGCGGGCTGAGCGCGGAGAGCTGCAGCTACCCGATTTTCAGCGCGAGTATATCTGGGATGTTGACCGCATTCGCACCCTGGTTACCTCAGTCTTGCGCGGCTATCCAATCGGCTCGTTCCTCGCGTTGGATACACGCGGGACACCGATGCGATTTCGCCCGCGCCCGCTCGAAGGGCTCGAGCCGAGCGTCAAGGAACCGCAACCGGGGCTGTTGCTTCTCGACGGCCAGCAGCGCCTCACTTCGCTGTACCACGCATTTAAGGGCGACGGCATCGTCCCGACCGTAGACTTCCTTGGTCGACGCATTCACCGCCAGTTCTTTGTGGATGTGCGGACGGCCGTCTCTGCCGATCCAATGCCGGTTGAAGCAGTCTTCGCTGTTGACGAAGAAGGCCAGATCCGTTCGCACTTTGGACCGGATATTCCGGAGGGCATCCGGAACCGGGAGGACATGCTGAAGCACGGTGTCGTGCCGGTGTCGCTGTTGCTCTGGAAAGAGGGCAATGACCTGCTTTTAGACATGGCGGCGGATGCCGAGGATCATGAAATGCGCGACGCGGTCAAGCTCTTCCTGAACGAAGTCATGCGCTGGATGCCGGCCTACGATGTTCCAGTGATCCGCATTGACCGGGAGACCTCGCAGATTGGCGTTGGCCAAATCTTCGCCCACGCAAACTCGGCGGGTGTCCAGATGGATGTTTTCGAGTTGCTGACGGCCATGTTTGCTACGCAAGATCCTGACTTTTTGCTTGCTGAGCATTGGCGGGGCGTCGAAAAGCAGTTGCGCGAGTACCCAGCTTTGGATGACATTGGGCGCATTGAATTCCTCCGCGCGATGTCACTTTTGCTGACGAGTCGGCATGGACACGCTGTTGGACACCGCGGCGACATCTTGAACCTTTCCCTCGATGACTACCGCCAGCATGCGCAAGAAATGGCGGATGCGTTTAAGGCGGCGGCTGAGTTTATGGCTGAGCGTTGTATTCTCAGCGTGGATCAGGTCCCGTACACCTCGCAGATTGTGCCACTGGCTACGATTTTGGCGCGTTTGGCAGAGCATCCGCAGTGGGACCGTAGCCAGGAGTCGAAGGACCGTCTAAACCGCTGGTACTGGTCGGGGGTGTTTGGAGAGCTCTACGGTGCGCACGCACCGACGATCCGTGCGGGCCTCGACGTTACCGAGGTCACCCCGTGGGTGCTGCAAGAGACTGACGCGACGCCACGTACAGTGTCCGACGCCACGTTCTCGGAGTCTCGTTTGCTTACGGCGACGGAGGAAAGCGGTGTCTACCGCGGACTGTACGCACTGCTGATGGCACGCGGCGCGCTCGACTGGAGGACAGGAAAGCCGTTCAACCGGGAGACGTTTGCGGAGCTGCAGCCGTACTTCAACACTGTGTTCCCACCTGCGTTTTGTGATGACATTGGCGCTGACCCAGTCGTTGCACAGTCGGTGCTCAACCGCACGCCGATGGGTAAGCGCACGGATGTGCTGATTGAGGACAATCAGCCGAAGCGCTACATTCCGCGCCTGCAGTCGAAGTCGCTCATGGACGACGACGAGTTTGATGAAGTCCTCGAAGGCCATGAGATGACGCCAATTTTCTTGCTGAACTCTCAGTGGACGGAGTTCTTGGCGGATCGTCGCGAACGTTTCGTCGGGATTGTCGAGTATGCGCTTGATAAGGCCGTGATCCGCGATATTGATGGCCCACTTGAGTCAGAGGTTGATTTCTCTGAAGAGCCCGAGCCAGAAGTAGAACCTGCACCAGCTGCTGAAGAGCCTGAGTTTGAGGCGCCAGAAGTTGAGCAGGAAGAGCCGGAAGGCGAAGAGGATTAAGCAGGTTGGGATACGGCAGCGTTGCCTCGCATTGTTGTGCGTGGCAACGCTGCTTGTTGCTTGCTCGCCAGAGCAACAATTAGGCCCGCTGGGAGAGGCGAGGAAAGTCAACCAGTCGCGCCATGTATCAGCGATGTTTGAGCAGCATCCTGTCGTGTTAGCAGACCGGACGGGGCTTGCATCGTTGCAGTATTTCTTCCGTGCTTCCGAGACGCTAGTGGTGTCGGATCCTTCAGTAGAAGCACAGCTGCGAGCTGCCTCAATCGCCGTTGTTGCCCACGCCCCGATGTTGGTCTACGACCCGAACCGACACAACGAGATTCTGCAAGAAACCGAGCGTTTACATACCTATACGGTGCTTACGGTTGGTGATGTGCCACTGGCGCAAACCACTGGACGGATGCGTGTGTACCGCGACCCGGGTGGGCGGGGAGCTTTAGGCCCGATGACGTCGCTGATGTTTGAGGAACGATTGATATCCTCACCCGAGTCTGCTGCGCAGGAAGTGGCGAAGTTGCGCTCGCGTGAGCCGACCTGGCTGAGAGCCGCGTGGGCGGACCCTGCCGTGATGAAGGGGGCGCAGGCAAGACCATTCCCGATTCTCTCCCGCAGGGATGCCGATATGGCTCCGTTGGTTGTGGCGACGGCGAATACTTCGATTGCCGCGATCGCGAATGCGCGCAGCTTTGGGGCGAAGGTTGTCTTCGTGGACGAGCCGGACCCGAGAGCATCCTTTGAAACACTATTTGCTCTTGCAGGGTTAGCGGACGGCCCGCTCGTTGCACTTGGAACCGATTTCGGGACCAGCGACGAGCTATCGCGCAGGATTTCGCAAGCGGAAGAAAAGTATCAGGCTAACCGCAGGACAACCGGTAACTGACCTATTAAGGTGTTCGGGGTATCCACTCTGTTTGATTCTCAGGAGACCCCATTCTTATGTCGAAACCTGTTGTCCTCATCGCCGATAAACTTTCCCAGTCAACCGTTGACGCACTTGGCGACGCGGTGGAAGTCCAGTGGGTAGATGGCCCAAACCGTGAGGCGCTGCTCGCGGCAGTCCCCGCCGCGGACGCGCTGCTTGTTCGCTCAGCAACGACGGTCGATCGTGAGGTGATCGAAGCAGGTGCAAACCTTAAGATTATCGGCCGTGCTGGTGTCGGTCTTGACAACGTTGATATTCCGGCGGCAACCGAGCACGGTGTGATGGTTGCTAACGCCCCGACCTCGAATATTCACTCAGCCTGTGAGCACGCAATCGCATTGCTGCTTTCTACCGCTCGCCAGATTCCGGCAGCTGATTCCACGCTGCGTAATGGTGAGTGGAAGCGCTCGGCGTTTAAAGGCACCGAGATCTTCGGCAAGACCGTAGGCATTGTCGGCTTCGGGCACATTGGCCAGCTGTTCGCGCACCGTCTGTCTGCGTTCGAAACCACGATCGTCGCATACGACCCTTACGCGAACCCTGCGCGTGCAGCGCAGATGGGTGTCGAGCTCGTCGAGCTCGAGGAGCTGATGGCTCGTGCAGATTTTGTGACGATCCACTTGCCGAAGACGAAAGAAACTGCAGGCATGTTCAATGCGGAGCTGCTTTCGAAGGCCAAGCCGGGACAGATCATTATCAATGCGGCCCGCGGTGGCCTCGTTGATGAGCAGGCGCTTGCCGACGCCATCAAGTCTGGCCACATTCGTGGTGCAGGTTTCGACGTGTATGCAACCGAGCCGTGCACGGATTCGCCGCTGTTTGAACTCGAAGAGGTCGTCGTAACGCCGCACCTTGGCGCATCTACGGCTGAGGCGCAGGACCGCGCGGGTACTGACGTTGCGGATTCTGTGTTGAAGGCACTGGCCGGCGAGTTCGTCGCTGATGCTGTCAACGTTGCTGGTGGCAACGCGGGCGAGGAGGTAGCTCGTTGGCTCGACTTGTCGCGCAAGCTTGGGCTGCTTGCAGGCAAGCTACTGGAAGAGGCTCCGGTATCGCTGAAGGTGACGGCTCGCGGTGAGCTGTCCACGGAGGAAGTCAACCTGTTGGGCCTGTCTGCTGTGCGCGGTCTGTTCTCGGGCATCGTCGATGAGCCTGTGACGTTTGTGAACGCACCTGCTATCGCTGAGGCCCGCGGATTGAGCTATACGGTCGAGACAGAGACTGAAGCACTGACGCACCGCAGCGCGCTCGAGGTCCAGGCCGTTGGGGCAGAAGGGCAGACCGCTACGGTGACTGGCGCGCTGACGAGCCTGGAGGGCGTTGAGAAGATCGTTCGCATCAATGGTCGCGGTGTAGACATGCGTGCGGAAGGCCGCAACTTGTTCTTCCGCTACACCGATGTCCCTGGAGCGCTCGGAAAGGTGGGTTCGCAGCTTGGTGCGCACGATATCAATATCGATGCTGCCGCGCTGACTCGCACCACGAAGGGCGACGGTGCGGTGCTTATCCTGCGCGTGGATAAGGAAGTTCCAGAGCAGCTCGAGGAGCAGATCGCGCAGTCTATCGACGCCACTTCGATCCAGCTCGATTTGGATTCCTAAAGGCGGTTCCCTCACGGGCGGACAGTGTTACACTAAACGCACTGTCCGTCTGGTGAGAAAGGAATCCCAAAAATGAAGGTTGCTGTTATTGGTGGGGACGGCATCGGCCCTGAAGTGATGGCAGAGGGGCTCAAAGTTTTGAATGCTGTTCGCTCGGACGTAGATACCACGGATTTTGACCTCGGTGCGCGTCGATACCTGCGTAACGGCGAGCTACTCACGGACGGTGACCTCGAGGCGCTGTGTGAACATGACGCAATCCTGCTCGGCGCAGTCGGGGACCCGCGAAAGGTTCCCGCTGGTGTGCTTGAGCGCGGGCTCCTGTTGCCACTGCGCTTCAAGCTGGATCACTATGTCAACCTGCGCCCGTCGCGCCTGTACAAGAGTGTGACCTCGCCGCTGGCACGGCCGGGTGACATTGACTTTGTAGTTGTCCGCGAGGGAACCGAGGGGCTCTATGCCGGCAATGGTGGCACGCTGCGCGAAGGTACCGAGCATGAGGTTGCCTCCGAGGTTTCTCAAAACACTTATTACGGTGTTGAGCGCGTCGTGCGCTACGCCTTTGAACTTGCTCAGCAGCGCCGCAAGAAGTTGACTCTTGTGCACAAAACGAACGTCCTGGTCAACGCTGGTGGTTTGTGGCAGCGAGTCTTCGACGAGGTCGCGCAGGAGTTCCCGGAGGTGACCACGAACTACCACCACATCGACGCGACGACTATTTACATGGTCAGCGACCCTTCGCAGTACGACGTCATTGTGACGGATAACCTGTTCGGCGATATTTTGACTGACTTGGCCGGCGCAGTTGCGGGTGGTGTGGGCCTTGCGTGCTCGGGCAATATCAACGCGGCAAAGGTCACGCCTTCGATGTTTGAGCCAGTCCACGGTTCTGCACCGGATATTGCAGGTCAGGGGATCGCCGACCCGTGCGCGATGATTCTCTCCGTCGCGATGATGCTGCGCTTCCTCGGCGATGAAGACAATGCCCAGAAAATTGAAGCGGCCGTGGAAAAGGAAGTGACGGGCCGCGAAGGGGCTGAGATAGTGACGACTGAGGTTGGCGACCGGATTGCTGCCGCGCTGAGGTAACCACGTAGGGTTGAGGCCAGATTTAAACAGGACCTCCGTGTAGGAAAGGCGGGAGACATTGAAGATGGCTTCGACCCGGCATCGTGTTGGCAGCGTCATCGTTGCGCTCGGTGTCGCAACGGCAAGCTTGAGTGCGTGCGCAACTGGCGACGCCGAAAAAGGAGCGCAGGGCGCGCAAGCCTTGGAGATGTCCGGTGCCGAGGTTATTCAAGACCCAGACGGTACCGGTGCGGAAGTTTCGAAGCGGTTGTATCCAGCGTCGGACGCTGTGGTTGTCGCGGGTAAGGAGCGGGAGTCGCAACTGCTTGGTGCGGCAATCGCCCTGGAACGTGGCATCCCTTTGTTAGTGCGTTGGCCAGGTACAGACGAGACTGTTGATGTAGAGATTCAACGTCTAGGCGCCACCGAAGTCATCACGCCATCAGAGGAAGCGGGCGTGGAGCCGCTGCAAAGCGACAACCCTGAGCGTGATATCGCCGCAGTTGCGGCTACGCAGCCACAGCAACCTGGGGCACTCACACTGCCACCGGTCCTGGTGACAGAGGAGACGTCGCTTGGAGCCGCCGTGTCCGCGCGTGCAGCAGGTGCGGAACTCGAAGTCTTGCAGTTCCCGGATCCACGTGTCACCTCAGACGCTATGCGCACAGTGCTGGAGCAAGACACGCTCGCCCTTGGACTGCAATGGGGCAACACCGAAATGTACCGGGACAAGATCACGCTCGCGACCCACGGTGAATTACCTGGAGGTGGCGGTCTTGTCTTTCCCGGACGGCGCATGATTGCGCTGTACGGGCACCCGTCGGGCCCAGCACTCGGTGTTATGGGGGAGCAGCCTCCGGCTGAAGCGGCGCAGCTAGCAACATCGTATGCGCAACAGTACCAACCGTTGGACGGGCAGCCGGTGATCCCTGCGTTCGAGATTATTGTCACGGTGGCTTCGCAATCTCCCGGCCCTGACGGCGACTACTCCAACGAGACAGCGATCGAGGACCTCGTACCATACATCGATGCGATCACTGAGGCTGGTGGCTACGCAGTGCTCGACCTCCAACCCGGTCAGGGTGATTTCCTTCACCAGGCCCGCCTCTACGAAGAGCTCCTGCTTCGGCCGAACGTGGGGTTGGCCCTCGATGCCGAGTGGAAGCTGAATCCCGGCGAGCAGCCATTGTCCCGTATCGGGTCGGCAACTTCGGGCGAGATTAATGCTGTTGCTGATTGGCTTGCGGCCCTCGTTCGAGAGCACAAACTGCCACAAAAGATGCTCATCCTGCACCAGTTCAGGCTGGACATGTACCCGGATCGTGAAAATATCCGCACTGACCAGCCGGAATTGGCGTGGGTGCTCCATGCGGACGGCCACGGCGTGCCGGAGCAGAAGTTTGATACCTGGAACGTCCTGCGTCAAGGTTTGAGTCCTGATTACTTCATGGCGTGGAAGAACTTTATCGACGAGGACACCCCAACCTTTAGCCCGGAGCAGACATACAACGACGTCCAACCTCGGCCGTGGTTCGTGAGCTACCAATAAAGTGCGAGCAGCCTTCGGGGTTGTATGCTCGTCCCTATGCGTTTTGGACGAATTGCTACACCCGAAGGCATGACCTTCGCTGTCATTGATGAAGCGGCGACGACCGCGCGTGCCATTGCTGGTACACCATTCACCGACCCCGAGTTCACCGGCAAAGAGTGGAAGCTTGAAGACGTGAGGCTGCTTGCACCGACGCTGCCGTCGAAAATTGTGGCAGTCGGCCGCAACTACGCGGACCACGTCAAGGAAGTCTTTCAACAGACCGCGGATGATTTGCCGCCGACGATTTTCATCAAACCGCCGACAGCAGTTGTCGGTCCCGGCGCGCCAATTCGCATCCCCAAGTTCGCTACCCGCGTTGAGTTCGAGGGAGAGCTTGCACTCGTCATCGGCGTGCCGTGTAAGAACGTGAAAGCGGACCAGTGGAAGTCGGTAGTGCGTGGTGTCACCATTATTAACGACGTCAGCTCGCGCGATCTCCAGTTCTCCGATGGGCAGTGGGCACGCGCGAAGGGCATGGATACCTTCGCTCCGCTAGGGCCATGGATTGAGACAGATCTTGAGCGCTTCAATTTTGATTCGCTGCCGATCAAGGCGCACCTCACACATGAGGGGGAGACTGCGACAAAGCAGGATTCCAACTCGGACCAGATGATTAAGTCGATCGGCGAAATCGTCGAGTGGGTCAGCGAGTCATTCACGTTGCTTCCGGGCGATGTCATCGCAACTGGCTCACCTGCGGGGACCGCGGAAATGGTCCCGGGCGACGTGATTGAGATTGAGATCCCAGGTATCGGCTCGCTGACTAACCCGGTGGCGCGCGCCTAGTTGGGGCTAAAGGCCGAGCGCACGCATGATGGTGCGCAGTTTGGCTGTGGTCTCGTCGAGCTCATCTTGCGGGACGGAATCTGCGACGAGCCCGCCGCCAGCCCAGGCGCGAGCCTGAGTGCCCGCGGCGTTGACCTCCGCGCAGCGGATCGCAACCATGTATTCGCCATCGCCGCTCTTGTCGGTATAGCCGACGGTGCCAGCATAGAACCCTCGGTCGGTCTCTGCGGTGGTGATGAGCGCCTCCGCCGCGGCTTGCGGGGTACCGCAAACAGCTGGGGTGGGGTAGAGGCGAAGCGCAAGGTCGAGCGCTGTTGGCGCAGGGTCTTTCAGAACGCCGCGGATTGGGGTGGCAAGATGCCACATTTCTGAAGTCTTATCCAGTTGTGGTCCGTCTGGAATGTCGAGTTGGGAACACAGTGGCGCCAGAATCTCGCGGATGTGCTCGACCACGTACGCGTGCTCGTCGCGATCCTTGGCGGAAGCAAAGAGTGCCTGACCATTCGCCTCATCAGCCGCAGGGTCGTGTGGGACACGGGCAGCTGATCCTGCTAGCGGATACGAACTCACGATATTGCCTTTGCGGCGCACCAAAACCTCAGGTGATGAGCCCACGAAGAAGTGGCCGACACGCCCGCTCGGTGTGAGGTCTGCGATGAACCCGTCGCGGGTATAAGAAAGGTCAATCAGGCGCGCGGCGACCAGGCGAGGATCGACGGGTGGATCGAATGCGATGTCCACTGCACGAGCAAGGACCACCTTGTCCAACATGGACCCCTGGATCGTGGAGACCGCTGCTTCAACCCGGCGCAGGTGTTCTTCCGGGGTGGGATCGACGTCGATAAGCGACGCGTGCAGCTTTGAGCCTGGGCCGACTCGATAGTAAGGATGAGGCTCGAGCGTGCCAGATTCCCGGACTATGGATTCGGGCACTGTCAGCGCCGCGGGCGTGTCTTTATCGAATGGGAGAGCGCCTACCACCATCTCGACGTCGCCGGACTCGAGGGCGTCGATAGCTTTCCATGCGTCTGAGAACGTTTGATTGGTACCTTGCGTGCGCACTGAACCGGTGCTTCGGGAAAGCAGGAAGTCGGGCGCAGTGGTGGGGCGGGCTGAACACATGTGGTCATATTTTACTAGGCGCAGTCCCGTAGCCCGTACTAAGGGCCTGCCATATGCGCCTTGATGGGGCAGGGGCGCTACGATAAAGCACATGAATAAACCAGCAAAGATGCGTGTCCGATTTTGTCCGTCTCCAACAGGTACGCCCCATGTCGGTATGGTACGTACGGCCTTGTTCAACTGGGCACAGGCACGACACAGTGGCGGCACGCTGATTTTCCGCATTGAAGATACCGACGCCGCACGTGACTCGGAAGAGTCCTACCAGGCAATCATCGACTCCTTGAAGTGGCTGGGCCTGGATTGGGATGAAGGCGTTTTGGTAGGCGGCCCACACGAGCCTTACCGCCAGTCGCAGCGAATGGATATCTACAAGGAAGTCCTGGACAAGCTGATCGAAGCCGGGGAGGTCTACCCGGCGTACTCCACGAACGAGGAGGTTCAGGCGCGGCACAAGGCGGCAGGGCGGGACCCCCAGCTTGGCTACGACAACTTCGACCGCGACCTGACCGAAGAACAGATCGCTGCATACGAGGCTGAAGGCCGCAAGCCAGTTTGGCGTCTGCGCATGCCGGACAAGGACTGGACCTGGAACGACTTGGTGCGTGGCGAAGTGACGTTCAAGTCGCAGACGCAGCCAGACTACGTTGTTGCACGTTCGAACGGTGCGCCGCTGTACACGCTGGTCAACCCAGTTGATGACGCGCTGATGCAGGTCACGCACGTCCTGCGTGGTGAAGACTTGCTTTCCTCGACTCCGCGCCAGCTTGCTCTGTATGAGGCGCTCCAGCGTATCGGCGTCGCTGAGTTCACTCCTGAGTTTGCGCATCTGCCGTTCGTGATGGGGCAGGGCAATAAGAAGCTTTCCAAGCGCGATCCGGAATCGAACCTGTTTAATCACCGCGACAACGGCATCATCCCGGAGGGCATGATCAATTACCTCGCGCTGCTGGGCTGGTCGCTGTCTTCTGATGAAGACATCTTCAGCGTTGATCAGCTTGTCGAGGCGTTCGATGTTTCTGATGTGCTTGGTAACCCTGCGCGCTTCGACCAGAAGAAGCTAGAGGCGATCAACGCTGACCACATCCGCTTGCTTGAGCCAAAGGACTTCGAACAGCGCCTGCGTGATTACCTGACCGAGTTCACCGACTTCCCAGTCGACTACCCGGCTGACAAGTTCGCACTCGCCGCCGAGTTGGTTCAGACCCGTATCAAGGTCCTGTCAGATGCGTATGGACTGCTGAAGTTCCTTGTTACTCCGGATGCAGATCTTGTCCTCAACGAGAAAGCGGCGAAGAAGAACCTCAAGGACACTGCTGTCCAGCCTCTCGACGCCGGCATTGCGGCACTCGACGCCATTGCTGAAGATGACTGGACTACTGAGTCCATTGAGAAGGCTCTGCACACCGCGCTGATCGAAGAACTGGAGTTGAAGCCACGCGTTGCGTTCGGTGCGCTCCGTGTTGGAATCTCCGGGGAGCAGGTTTCTCCACCACTCTTCGAGTCGATGGAGCTGCTGGGTAAGCAGTCCACGATGGCGCGCTTGCGCGCTGCGCGTGAGGTTACTCCGTACACTGCGCCGGAGGCTTAACGGGCCTAACGAGCATTGGCGAAGTCGAAGAGGTATCGCATGGTTTGCGATACCTCTTTTTCTATTATGACCAGGCGATTTGTTTCGTATTGGGCTTTATGGTTATAGTAGTCATCGTTGTTCAGAGCGAGCAAGGCAAAACGAAAGAAACAGTTTAGTCTTGTGAGTGAAGAAAAACAATGGCCTATGGTGTAATTGGCAACACAACGGTTTCTGGTACCGTCATTCTTGGTTCGAGTCCAGGTAGGCCAGCTACAGAACTTTGGTTCTGTGTCCTAATGCCCCGTTCGTCTAGCGGCCTAGGACGTCGCCCTCTCACGGCGGTAACACGGGTTCAAATCCCGTACGGGGTACAAGTAACAGCCAGTGCGTTGCACTGGCTGTTTTGCTTTGTTTACCTTGGTCGGTCCGTCAGTATGGTTGGTACAGTTTCCCTATGCCGATCCCTGTACGAAAACGCTGTGTCCTAGCAGTCTCGGTGGTAGTACCGCTTGCCCAAGCTCAGGTACCGCCAGCTGAAGCGGAGGCCAGTTCAGCCCAGAACAATCCGCTGTCGTCGATCTTCACAGGCGAGCCTTCGGGTTAAGCGACAAAATGTGTGCTTTTCTCGGCGTGTCGACTTAAGTGACAAAATGTGTGCTTTTTCAGGGGTTGGG
>NZ_JAGPYT010000016.1:0-35511 GCF_024453995.1 Corynebacterium sp. CCUG 51687
CGGGGGAATATCGTGCGGGGACATGGGTGCGGACCTCCTTCAGGTTCTGGCCCACAACCAGCCTGCCACCTAGGGGAGGAATCCGCGACCTGGGGAAACGCGCCGGGCTGCGTGCGAAAACGGGGAATTTGGTGTCTTGTGGCGGGGCGCAGTGCCAAATCACGCAGCTAGGAAAAACTAGCCCTTTTCTGACCAGTCACTATGAACATCTATACCAAAACGAAGTGCGTCCTTTGGCACTAGGCCTACGAAGAAAAGTCGATCGCGATGCATTTCAGCATGTCGTAGCCGTCCCCGTTGAGGGCGAACCCGTCGCCGGCGTCTTCGCCGAACCCGAAGGCCTCGAGCAGCGCGGTGCCTTCTTTGTAGATGGTTGAGTCGGGAAGGTGGGGGGAGTCGGAGATGAGGTTGAACATGAGCTGGTTCCAGTTTTCGCGGCCGAATGTCGCGTAGAACCCGCGGGCGATGTTCTCGGCGAAGTCGAATGGGTTGTCGCCGCCGCTGAGCAGCTCGACGCCCTCGTTGGTGATGGTGTAGCGCCCGGTTTGCTCGGCGCGCATGAAGCCGGATTCGACGAAGAAGTTGTGGAGGTGCCTGCGCCAGATGGGGTCGTCGGGGAGGAGGCCGTCCATGAGGTTGTAGAGGGCTTCGGTGATGCCGGTGTAGACGGGGGAGTCGAAGGTCGGGTTGGGCCCGTAGTAGTCCTCGAGGAATTCGCCGATGGCGGCCATGACGGCGGGGTTGCTCTCGGGGTTGGGGTCGATGGCCATGATGTCTTTGAGGTCTTCGCGGTTGGCCAGGTATTCGCGGAGCGCTTCGCGGACGTCTTCGTCTTCTTCGGCGGCAGCGTCGGGGTTCATCATGTTGCGGGCGACCATGGTTTCGACGCTGTAGTACATGCGGTTCGAGATACTGACCGGGTCTGCCTTGGTAAGCCTGTCCACCATGTGGCCCGGCGACATGACGGGCATCGCGGAGAACAGGGTTGGGGTGATGTGCATGTCGGCGGGTTGGCCGGCTGCGAGGCGGACGGCTTCGTCATAGAGCTCGCTCATCATGGCGGGGCCTTTGAGGTGCTCGATGACGTCGGGACCGAGCGCGGAGATCAGCACGGGGGTCGGGCCGGCGATGGTGGACGGCCCGAGTACTTGGACGTTGATGTTCCAGTTGGCGCCGGCATCGTAGATGTAGCTCATGGTTTCGGGCATGTCTTGGACGGTGAGGTCGTTTTCGTCGTATTCGCCGGCGGCTGGTTGGGCGGTGTAGACGCGTTGTTCGCCGTTGATGTTCCCCGAAAACATGTGTGTTGCTGCGCTCGAGAAGCCGAGGGTGGCGTCGATAATGAGTGCGAGTTCCCCCATGTACATCGAGTGATCAACATTAATGCATCGTGAAATCTCGGGTCGGGAGTTTTCTACGGTGATTAATAGAGAGATGTTCATGTCGTTCACTCTATAGTTTTGTATCTTTTAGCGCTCGCGAACTACCCAGAATGTGCAGCGGGCGACGCAGAGGAGCCAGTGGAAGACAAGGAGGGCTGGCAGTGCGGTGGCGATGATGGTGAGCCATTCCAGGTTCCATACTTCGGCGAGGTGGTGGCTGCCGACGCTGATGGTGCCGGTGGGGAAGGTGGAGGCCCACCAGGCGGGGGAGTATCGCACCCAGTGCGCGACGGCGGGGTAGAAGTGCCACATGGCGAAGGCGATCATGGGGATCGCGATGATGAGCAGCACGGTGCCAACGATAAGCTCGGCATCCTTGCCGAACAGCAGGTCCACGGCGGACACTGTCTGCCCGACGACGCCGAGGGGGATCCAGGCGGTCGCCGCGTTCGGCCCGCTCAGATCTACTTTTCGACGCCACGCCGCCACATACACTCTGGCAAACAGCGGGTACGCCGCACTTATCGACGCCACCATGCAGCCCACGCCGAGTATCCAGTAGATGTCGCCGCCGCCTTTGACGTGGGTGGTGGCGGCCGTGTTGGACGCCATGATGGGGCCGACAAGCGCGAGCCCCCACGCGAAGTTCGGTGGCCCTTGGAAGCCGCGGAGCTGGTTGGCGTAGACGGCGAGGCAGGCGGGAGCCCCGACCCAGAACCCGACGAGGATGTACGTCAGGTTGCCGGTGAGGTTGGTCCAGGCGGTGCCGAGCGACATGATCCCGATGAACGTCATGGCCCACGGCGCCATCATGTCCTGGTGGAAGCGTGGCGTGCGGTAGATGATGAACCCGACCACGAGCGCCACCAGGATGGCTACCCCGATGCAGGCCACGACCCACGCCAGAGGGTCGAGGCCGCTGATGACCAGCAGCGTCGCCACCAGCGAGGTCCCCATGAGGCTGCCGCCCCACGCCGGTCCCGCTGGTGGCAGGTTATAGCTGGTCCTGGTTTTCACACGCGCTCACGCTGCCAGGTGCCGAATCGGAGTGCGCACGCGCACCAGTGGAACAGTAGGAGGAGCAGCAGGCCGAAGGAGAGGGCGTGCCACCCTTGGTTCCAGGAGCCCAGGCACAGGGTGCCGACCGGGAATGTGGAACCCCACCAGCCTGGCCCGTAGGGCGCCCAGGTGAAGACCGCCTGGTAGAAGCAGTACATGCCGAAAAGGACGCACGGCACGCCGATGGTGAACATGATGATGCCGTAGAGGTGGGCGTCGAAAAGGAAGGTGGAGGCGGCCGTCGACTGGCCGACAACCCCGAGTGGAATCCAGGCCGTGCCTGCCGCCGCGCCGCGCGGGCGATCGCGACGCCGCCACAGCGACCAGTAGCAGTAGGCAAACAGCGGGATCGCCGGGATGAACGTGAAGAAGAAGCACACGATGCCGGCGTGGTGGTAGAACATGCCGTGCTCGGCGGCGAGCTGCCCGCCGGAGGTCGCCGCGACCATCGGCGTGACCGGCGCCAGCCCCCACGGGAACGCCGGGGTGGTGTAGTGCTCCGAGACCTTCCAGAAGCCCCACAGCTGCCACAGGCACACCGCGATCGACAGGGGCGCGCCAATCCACCAGCTGATCAGCTGGAAGATGTCGTTGCCGGTCAGCGCCGTCCACGCAGAGCCGCACGCCAAAAGCCCCATCGTGTACATGCCCCACGCCGCCATGTTCTGGTGCCGCGGCGGCTCGTTGCGGATACCCACCGTGAACACCGCCAACAACACGGCCGCTACCAGCGCAAACGCGATCTGGCCGAAGCGGAACCCGTGCAGACCAGACAGTGTAGAGGCGATCGACGTCCCCATCAGGGACCCGGCCCACGCGGGACCATACTTAGGCAACTGCATGCACCTACGCTAAGCCTGCCAACCCTGTTTAGCCAACTACGCAACGCCGCCGAACAGCAGCGCTCGGCCCGTTTCCTCCCCCGTATTGCGTAGCGTCACCGCCAGGTGCCCGGCCCCAACCTTGCCTGCCTGGCCGCGCTCCAGCGCGACACCCTCCAGGCGCAGCCCCTCCGACTGAGCAAGCAGGTGGTGCTCGTATTCCTCGTTGACCCAGAGCGTGACCTGCGCGCCGGGCGCCACCCGCAGCTCCGCGGCAAGCCTCTCCTTGGGCCCCGGGACCTGCTGCCCCGCCAGGCACCCCGCGTAGACGCGCAGCTTCCCGCCGGGCGTGGTTTCCACCGCCTTGAGCACCACCCACTCCGACGGCTCGCGGTCCGTGAGCGCCCTCGTTGTCGTTGGTATGTCGTCAGCCGAACAGATTTCTACAGTCGCACGCATGCAGCTATCCTACCGACGTGCAGAAACTTTCCGGTGGCCTCCTACTTGCGCTGGCCCTGCTCACCGCAGCGGGCCCGCTCGGCATCGACATGTACTTGCCCGGCATGCCCGAGCTCGCCACCCAATTATCGACGTCCCCCTCCTCCGCCCAACTGACCATCTCGGGGTTCATGCTCGGGATGGCACTCGGCAACCTGGTCTTCGGCGCGATCTCCGACGGCACGGGCCGCAAACCCGCCATCCTGGTCTCCTCGGTGGTGGCGCTCGCGGCGTCGGTGGCCTGCGCCGTCGCCCCCACGATCTCCTTCCTGATCGCCGTCCGGTTCCTACAGGGCCTGGCCGGGGGCTGTGCCGTCGTCGTCACGAGGGCCGTCATCCCCGACATCGCCCACGGCCGCGAGGCCGCCCGTGGCCTGTCGGGCCTCATGGCGATCTCCGGCTTCATGCCCGCCATCGCACCCGTCCTCGGCGGCCTGATCATCCCCACCTTCACCTGGCGAGGCGTCTTCTGGACCATCGCCGCCGTCAACCTCGCCCAGATCCTCATCGCCTGGCGCTTCGTCCCCGAAACCCTCCCACCCGCCAAGCGGACTCGCGGCACACTGTGCACCATCTTCCCTCGCATGGTCCAGTGCCTGCGGCGCCCCGCCTTCCTCGGCTACATGTTCGCCGCCGGCCTCGGCTTCGGCACCCTGTTCTCCTATATCTCGGCATCACCGCTGGTCCTGCAGGTGCAGCTCGGCGTTACACCGACTGCCTTCTCCCTCATCTTCGGCGGCATCGCCCTGCTCATCCCGCTATCGAACTCCATCAACATGCGGTTGGTGAAGACCCACCAGCCACGCACCCTCCTCGTCGTGGCGTTATCTGTTGACATCCTCGCCGGCCTGATCCTGCTCGCCTACAGCCAGCTCGGCCCCAGCCTCACGATGGTCCCCTTCATCGCCATCCTCTCCGCCATGGCTGGGTTCATCATGGCGAACGCCTCGGCGCTCGCCGTGGAGGAGATCCGGGACATCGGGATCGGCGCCGGCACCGGCGCGATGGGCTTCTTCCAGTTCATCATCGGCGGCCTGGTCCCTCCCCTGGTGGCGCTCGAGTCCAACCCGACCGCCTCGATGGCCACCGGCATCCTCACCTGCGCCGGCCTGGCCCTTTTGGGAGTGCTTTTGGGTAGCGCTGCACCACATTCCAGGCCTAAAAACATCTAGCACTTCTGTGGCGTGCAGGTATCCTGGGGCCGCTTTTCAAATGCTGGAATTTGGTGCATGGAGTGGGGAGCGAGTGACAATGGACGCAATCCTGTCGGCTGAACCCGGTAAAAGCCCAGGTCGTGAAAAGTGGGTTGCGTCTTTTGTCACTCGGGTCGGCGAGGGTGACACCAAATTCCTTTGCGCAGAGATCGCGACCTGGGGAAATAGCCAGGCACCTTTCCGGAAAATCGGGAATTTGGTGCACGTTCTGCCGCGGTTAGCGCCAAATACCCACATTAACAATCAGCGACCTGGTCTTTTGCGTGCACGTCCAGCTCAACGCTCGAACTTAGAGAAAAAGAGCTATCGATTTCGATCCGGTTCTACTTATCCTCAGAGCGATTGTCCTTGAGAAAGCCCATGAAACTGAAGTATGGGACATCTTCTGTCGCTCGTTGAACGGCTTCGAAAACAGCATCACTAATAGGGTCAATTACCTGGTCACTTAGGTTTAAGACTTCCAAGAAGAAGTGCTGGGTAATCACGTATGGACGAAAGCTCTCCTGATTGCTACCAGGTTCTAATTCTTTAGCAAGTTCGTACTCGTCTTCATCGCATTCACTAACTGTGAAATCAGGAAGAGCGTCAATTTCGGAGAAGGAAAGTTTGAGTTCCTTCTGGAGGCGCTCTGCAATATGGTATGAAGCTTTTTTGGAGCAATACACGTAAAGCTCTTCGTAAAAGCCTTGCAGCTCATCATTTGACAAGGAAGAAGGATTGGTCATGCGAAAGCCACTCCGTTCATGAGTAGTCGGGATAGTAAGTCTAGCTTTAACCGGGGCAGCAATTTCAGCTGCGCCGAGCGCTAATGCTTATGCACCGAAACCAGCATCGGAAGTCTTTTTAACGAAGAAAAAGCCTCCACGCGGAAAAGTCGTCACGCTGAAGTGCGCCGTCGTAAATCTTCGGAATGAAGCAACTGGGCAATACATCTTTGGCAAAGGCAAGGACAGGGGCGCCGCTCAGCGAGATGCAAATAATAAACTTGGGAGGATGAAAGGAAAAGGATTCAAGCTCAAGCACTGTCGAGCAATTTAGCTCCCCACCAAAGCCCCTAAATAATCTTGCGCTCCCTCGCCCGGTCCACGGCGGCGGTCCGGTTGTCCACCCCAAGCTTGTTATAGATGTGGATCAGGTGGGTTTTCACCGTGGCCTGCGAGATGAACAGTCGGTCGGCGATGGCGCGGTTGGAGGCGCCGGTTTGCAGGGCGCGCAGGATTTCGATTTCGCGGGCGCTTAAGGCTTCGTCGGGGCGCATGAGGCGCTCGGCGAGGACTCCGGCGACTTCCTGGGAGAGGACGCGTTTGCGCTGGGAGGCGGCGATGATGGCGTCGTGGAGTTCGTCCTCGGGGGCGTCTTTGAGCAGGTAGCCGAGCGCGCCTGCTTCGACGGCGGCGACGACGTCTGCTTCGGTGTCGTAGGTGGTCAGGATGAGCACGGGTGGGCCGCCTGCTTCGCCGAGGCGCCGGGTGACTTCGATGCCGTCCACGTGCGGCATCTGGATGTCGGTGACGACGACGTCGACGTTGTCGGGCATCCGCTCGATGGCGCGCCCGTCCGCGCCTTCGCCAACAACGGTGATGTCGCCGAAGGAGTCGAGTACTGCGCGGAGGCCGGCGCGGACGACGGGGTGGTCGTCGAGAAGCATGACGTTGATCTCACTCATGGGTGTCCTTTCCCAGGGGGATGCTTGCTGCTAGTACGTTACCTTCGACGCTGAGGGTGCCGCCGACTTCCGCGACGCGCGCCCGCAGCCCGCGCAGGCCGTAGCCTTCGGGCCCGGTGATGCCGCGGCCGTTGTCGAAGACGTCGACGGTGGCGACGTCCCCAAGCTTCTCCACCGTGACCACGGCGCGGGTGGCGCCGGCGTGGCGCACGATGTTGGAGAGCCCCTCGCGCACGACTCGCTCGATGACGCCGGCGGCGGGCTCGGGCACGTCTTCGACGTTGAGGTCCACCGTGAGCCGCTGCCCGAGTGCTTGTTGACGCCCCTCCGCTCCCCGCGCGAGCTCCTCCAGCCTGCGTGGCAGGGGTTCGGCGGGCCCGGCGTTGACGGCGACGAAGCGGCGTGCTTCGGCGAGGTTGTCGGAGGCGGTGGCGCGGATGGTGTCCAGGATCTGTTTCGCGCCGGGCTCGGTGATTTGTTTGTCCAGCGTGCGGCCGAGCAGCACGATGGAGCTGAGGCCTTGCGCGATGGTGTCGTGGACTTCGCGGGAGAGGCGGGCGCGTTCCTCGAGGACGCCGGATGCGTGTTCGGCGGCGGCGAGTTCCATGTGGGTGGCCTGGAGTTCATAGGCGAGGTGCTTGTAGTGGTCGGCTTCGGCGCGGAGTGCCCGGTAGGAGTGGTAGATCAGCAGCGCCAGCACGGTGCCCAGCAGCGGACCGACCACTCCGCCGATTCCCGCGCCCGGCGCTGTGACCGACAGCGTGAATGCCAGCAGCAGCGCCGCCACCGCGATACCGGACCAGGTGGGCAGCACCACGGAGACCAGGATGACCAGCGGGAACTCCAGCCAGACGAACTCCGCGGCATGCAGCGCCATAACCACCCACAGCGCGAGGACGGCGGCGAGCCAGGTGTACATAGCAGCGCGGGGGAAGCGCTTGCCTTCGTTGTAGGCCACGGTCCCGGCCAGGTAGAGCAACGCGAAGGGGACCGCCATGCAGATGGCCAGCGGGTTCCACCCGCTGGAGACAACGCCGACGAGCAGCAGCACGGCAACGAGTACGTGCAGGCTGACGCGCAGGAAGGTGAGGATCCGGTTGGTGGTGTTCACGCAGATCACCTTAGACGCTGCACCCGACATGCGATTGAGAGCGCATCAACCGGACGGTTGATTCGAGGTTCAACCCCGCTCCCGATGTGGATTATGCCTGCTCACACGCACAATGTGGGCATGTTCGTCGGATTGAGAGAAATTGTGAAAGCCAAGGGGCGGTTCGGCCTCATTGTCGGCACGGTCGGGTTGATCACGTTGCTCGTGGTGATGCTGACCGGGTTGACCAACGGTTTGGGCAAGCAGAACACGGAGGCCCTGGAGGCACTGGATGCAAAGTCGGTCGTCTTCCAGGACATGGATGAGCCTTCCTATATGACGTCGCGCGTGACGGCGGAGGAGGGCACGGTCCCGCTGGGCACCGGCCAAACCTTGCTGCTGCGCGAGAACGGCAAGGAGGAGTCCATCTCCATCCTGGGTCTGCCGAAGGGCACGGAGCTGCCCGGCGGCGAGGTGCTCGGCGACGGCGCGGTCGCGTCGCGTTCGCTGAACGTCGCTCCTGGCGACGAGCTCTCCGTCGGCGGCACCCCGATCACCGTCGACGCCGTCACGGATGACTTGTACTTCTCCCACACCGCGGTCCTGTGGGTGAACACGGAGGACTGGAAGGCCGCTATGCACACCGACGCGGACGGCACGGTGCTGCTCGCTAGCGATGACCGTGGCATGAGTATGAAGGACTCCTTCAACGGCCTGGCTGCGTACAAGTCGGAGCAGGCGTCCTTCAACATGATCCTGGGCTTCCTGTACGCCATCGCGGCGCTGGTCATCGTGGCCTTCTTGACGGTGTGGACCATGCAGCGCACCCGTGACCTGGCCATTTTGAAGGCGATTGGGGCGTCGAATAGCTACTTGCGCAAGGATGCGCTGGGTCAGGCGGCGGTGCTGCTGGGCATCGGCGCGGCGGTTGGCGCGCTGATCGCGCTGGGCATTGGCCTGGCGGCGTCGAAGGTGGCGCCGTTCTCGCTGACGGTGCTCACGGTCGCCGGCCCGCCGCTCGCGATTTGGGCGATCGGGATGGTGGGCGCGTTCATCGCGACGCGCCAAATTACAAAAGTTGAGCCGCAGCTCGCACTGGGAGGTATTGCGTAAATGTTGCACATGGAAAACGTCACCGTCACGTACCAAGACGGCGAGGACACACTCACGGCGCTGGATAACGTCAGTTTCGACGCCAACCCCGGCCACCTCACCTTCATCATTGGTGAGTCCGGCTCCGGCAAGTCCACCCTGCTTTCCGCGGCGGCGGGCCTGCTCACCCCGGACAGCGGCACCGTTCTTGTCGACGCCACCCCGGTCTCCGACGAAGTCCGCCTGCAGAAGATCGGGATGATTTTCCAGCAGGCCAACCTGATCGGGGCGTTGAACGTCCGGGATCAGTTGCTGGTCACCGACCACATTCGTGGCGTGAAGCCTCGCGTGGACCGCGCGAACGAGCTGCTCGCGGAAGTAGGCCTGGACGGCCTCGGGGACCGCAGCATGCAGCAGCTCTCCGGCGGGCAGCGCCAGCGCGTCGGCATTGCCCGTGCGCTGATGGGGGAGCCGAAGCTGATCCTCGCGGACGAGCCGACGGCGGCGCTCGACTCGGAGCGCTCCCACGAGATCGTCGCACTGCTGCGGACCCTGGTGCAGGAGCACGACGTCGCCTGCGGGTTTGTCACCCACAACGCCAGCCTCATCTCCGAGAGCGACGAGGTAGTCCGCGTCCGCGACGGCCACGTGTCGCGCGAGCGGGTGCTAGCGTAGCTTCGGGCGCGACCCAAGCACCAGGGTGATGAATGCGCAGGCCGCCAGTCCGGCCGTCATACAGAGCGTGCCGGGCAGGAAGCCCGCGTCCACCACCGCGGCGCCGAGCGCGGATCCGGCCGCGATCCCGACCTGGTAGGTCACCACGTAGATGGAGCTTGCCAGGTCTTCGTTGCGTTTTCCGGCGTGCAGGAAGATGGTGGTTGCCGACGGCGGCAGCGCCCCGTTCGCCAGCCCGAACACGATGATCATCGCGATGATGAGCAGCACCGATTTCGTCTCCAGTGCGAGCAGCCCCAGCGCCGCCGACCCGACCAGCAGCACGGCGACGAACCCGTTAACCCGGATCATGCGCCGGTCCACCGTGTTGCCCGCCGTCAACACGCCAATCACCCCGCAGATGCCGAAGAGGGACAGCCCGAACGGGACCAGCTTCGGCCCGGCTGTCGTCGTCATGAGCAGCGCCAGGTAGGTAAAGGTGGTGAACACGGCGGTGACATTGAACGTCAGGAAGAGTACCAGCGACGGGATCGCCGACTTTGTCCGCTTCGCCCCCGTTGCCGGTTCCGGGTGCTTCGCCGGCATCGAGGGTAGCGACGCCACCAACGCCACCACCGAGAAAATCACCGCGACGCCCAACACCCAGGTAGAGCCGCGCCACCCGATCATCCCGCCGAGCATGGTGGTCAACGGCGTACCGATCACCGCCGACATCGTCGACCCGAACGACACCGTCGCCACCGCCTTGCCCGTCATCCCCTTCGGCGCCAGCCGTGCCGCCATCGGGTTGATCAGCGACCAGAACAGCCCGTGCGTAAACGCCGCGGTCACGCGGGCAGCGACGAGCACCGCGTAGCTGTTCGCGATGCCCTGCAGAATCACGCCCCCGGCGAGGAAGCCGAGCGTGGCCAGGAAGACGGGCCTGCGGTCCCAGTTGCGCGTGAAGTGCATCAGCGGGATGGTCACCACGGCGACCAGACCGGCGTACACGCTCATGAGGAGGCCGATCTGGCCTTCCGTCACGCCGAGGTCCTGCGCCATGGGTCGAATCAGGCCGACCGCGAACATCTCGTAGGTGACGTAGACGAACGCCGCGAAGCTCATCGCGGAAAGAGGCAGCATAGGAAGCGACGACTGTTTACTCACACGTGACAACCTACACCGCGCGTGTTAGGCGAACGCCCCCAGGTTGAGAGCCTGCATGATCACGGTGCCTCCCGCCAGCACCGCGCCCAGCACACCCAGCACGATCCCGGCGATCGCGAGCGGCGTGAGCTCCTTCTCTTCCTCGGTCTCGGTCGGGGTCGTGGTTGTGGGCGCGGGCGTGGTTGTGGTTGGGGCTGGCTTCGTTGTGGCCGTTGCGGTCGGCTCGGGTGCTTGAGTGGTTGGCGTGGCCGGTTTCGTGGGCGTGGGCTTTGGTGCCGCGCTGGTAGTCAGCGTCGGGATCGGCGGCACCACCGTATTCACCGCGTTCGGCGGGATCGGTAGCGCCAGGGTGGCGTCGCCGCCGGCGGCACAGAGCTTCTCAGCCCGCTCCCGTAGGCTGACGTATTCCTTGACGCGCCGCAGGTTGGTGTAGAAGAACGTGTCTGCGTATTGCTGCGCCCAGGCGGTTGCGGCGGCGTCGCTGAGCCCAGGGAAGCGGGTTTGGAGCTCGCGCGCGATGTCTGGGGTTTCAGTGGCTTGGGTGACCGGCCGGAACAGGGCGCGTTGCCCTGGCCCGAGCACCTGGTATTGCCCCATCAGTTCGTAGTAGTGGTAGGTGAGCACGTCATCCGCCGACGCCTGCGGCGTGGTGCGCTGCGGGCTGTACTTGAACAGGTACCACTCGGCGACGCTCGCGGGCAGCCCCGCCTCTGTGAAGGCCTCAACCGCGTACGTGTGCTGTAGCGAGTCGGGCCGCGCGAAGTTGCTGGGTGCGAGAAACTCTCGCCCTTCCTCTTCCGTAATTCGCTTATAGACGTCCTCTTCGACCTTCCCCAGCTCCGGAAACGCTTGCCGGAATGTTTGATAGTCCAGCGCGTACTCTTTCTCGGGCGCGGAGAAGTGGAGCCGCGCCGCGTTCATGAGGCGGGCGTATTCGGCGGGGGAGAGGTAGAACGCGCAGAGTTTCGTCGCGGGATCTTGGGGGCCGATGACGGCGGCGTCCGCGACTGGAGATAGGAAACTGGCGCTGAGCCCGAGGGCTACAACGCCAGTGAAAAATCTCCGAGACTCCATGGAGATGAGATTACAGCATCTTGGCTGCCGTCAGGCCGAGGACCGCCAGGATTGCAATCACGATGGTGCCAACAATGCCACCGATAAGGGCAGCCGAGTTATCGCTCGTATCGACTGTCTTCGAAGGCTCATCGTTCACGGTGGTCTTCCCGTTCAATGGGTTGACCTGAACGTCAACGGAAACCGTGGTGGTCGGAGAGGAAGGCGTGGTGGTTGGCTGCTGTTCCTTGTTACGGTCCGTGCCCTCAGCACCCTGCGAAACTGCGTCCGGGTTGGAGTGCTGTGTTGGGAAGAGCACGATGCCGGACTTGCCGTCGCGGCAGTTGTCCTTCGACTGGTTCAGCGCTGCTTCGACCTCCGCCATGGTGCGGGTCTCTGCGACGCCTTCCTGGTTCTCGAACTGGTCAACCCAAGCAGCTGCCTGTTCGTCGGTGAGGCCCTTGAACTGGTCCTTCTTTTCCTGGATCAGGGCGTCGCGGTCACCGATGGTCGGGAAGACTGGTTCCGGTGCGCGGAACGACTGCTTCGAGGCTGGGATCTCGCCGTTCTCGAAGTACTTGTCGTACTCCAGGATCTCTGGGAGGCGACCCGGGTTCTCGAAGCCTGCCACGACTGCGTCGCTCCACTTGTGGGTGACGTAGTCGAGTGCGACAGACTCTGGCAGTTCCGAGTCCTCAGCGACCTGCTTAGCGAGCTCAGCGAGCTTCGGGCGAGGATCTGGCTGGAACTGCTGCTGGTACGCAAAGTCCGACTTCAGATCGTTGTACAGTTTCTCGCCGTGCATCTTGGCTGCTGGGAAAGCCTGCTCGAATGCGAGCTTCCACGCCTTGTCGACGTCGAAGCTTGCTGCCTTGCCCTTCGACTGCTCATAAAGCTTTGTCTCTTCGGCGTTAAGGCGGATGGAGCATACGCCGGAGACATTCTCGCCAACGGTGGCACCTTCAGCGGAAGGGGCGACCATGGCGCACGCGCCGAGCGAGAGCGCGATTGCGATTGCTTGGAGTCTCCGATTGTTGAACATATTTCTGAGTGTAGCCGAGGGAGCTGCGGAAACGTATTCGTTCGTTGACGCGTGTTTCTGTATTTATCCAGGAAAAACCGTAAATAAACCTTAATATTCACATACTCGCAGGTCCATGACATGTGTTTGCGGGATTGTTCAACATCTACATTTAAGGAAGCCACAAACCAAACAAAGGGACCATACCCCACCTAACCCTTTCTGGGGGTGTGGAGGGTGAAAATGCAGTTCATCGGCATTAAATTACAGCGGTGTAATTTAGGCCCACATACACTGCTTTTGCTAAAAACGTGCGCACCACGCCGTAGCACTACGCACATTGGATGCAATTTCACTAGCAGAAGTCTGTGCGTGGCCGTACGGCGTCCGGGAAGCGAGCCACGCAGCCACCGCGTGGACCTGAACCGACTGCGCCAAAAGCAGCACATCGTCCATCCCGTCGCGCGCCACACGAGCCCCAATAATCCCGGCAAGCACATCGCCGGAGCCGGGTGTGGCTGCCCAGGAGGAGCCGGCGTCGATAAGGATGGATTCCTGACCGTCCGAAACGACAGTGGCGCGCCCTTTGCGGACCACCGTGCAACCAAGTTGGCGGGCGCAGTCGGCAGTCTCCTCGACGCGATCGTTGGTCATACCTATATATAGGCGTGAAAATTCACCGTCGTGCGGGGTCACCACAACCCGCGCCAACTTACGCGGCGCGCGGGCCACACGGGTGAGCGCATCCGCGTCGAGCACCACCGGCACACCCTGCTGCAACACCCAATCGACGGCAGCATCCGCCTCCCCATCGATCCCGATACCAGGGCCGCACACCCACGCCTGCACCTGACCGGCTTGCTCCAACTCGCGGGTGGCCACGACCTCCGGCCGCGCCCGTACCACCTCAAGCGCCTGCGCGCCCGCGAACCGCACCATCGCCGGTGTCGCCGTCACCGCCCCAGCCGTGCACAGCAGCGCCGCGCCCGGATACGTGCCGCTGCCAGCGTGGATGCCGACCACACCGCCTGTGTATTTGTCGTCATCGGCGCCGGGCTCCTTGACGCTCACCGGCACCGGGCCCATCGGCCTGATGCCCTCGAGGTCCAGGCCCGTGTTGGGCACCGCGCGGTACGCCCGCACGGAGCTCTCCGGCAGCGGTAGGCCAATGTCCGCGCACAGCACGTTCCCGCAGCGCGTCGAGAGGGCGTGCGCGTAGCGCCACCCGCCGAACGTCACCGTCACGTCGGCCTGCAGCGCGTTGCGGCCGGCCTCGCCGGTGTCGGCATCCACGCCGCTCGGCACGTCCACGGCCAGCACCTGGTTCGCGTCGATGTCGGCGACAGCGTCGGGCAGGTCGCCGGCCCCGCCGAGGCCGAAGAGGCCGTCGATAAGAAGGTCGCACACCCCAGGCTTCTCGACGACCCCACCTCCGGCCCCCACAAACGCATCCAGCCCACGCTGCTGCGCCCGGCCCAGTGGCAGCCAAGCCTCGACGTGCCAGCCCTCCCTGGCGAGCTCCGCCCCCGCGTACATCGCATCCCCACCGTTGCCGCCCGGGCCCACCAGCAACAACACTCGCTCCCGCGGCCCCGACATCTCGCGCGCCACGCGCGCCACAGCATGCGCGGCGCGTTGCATCAACGCATCTGGAGACGCCTCAGCGGCAAGGAGGGGAGCTTCCGCGGCTCGAATCTCCGCGGCGGAATAGGCAAACGGTGCAGCAAACATTCCGCCATTCTACGCGCTATTCCGCCTGGCAGGAGGGGCACCAGAACAAATTGCGGCCCTCGTACTTGCGCACCTCGATCGGCGTGCCGCACACAAAGCAGGGCTCGCCGGCGCGGCGGTACACGTAGACCTCACCCCCGTGGTCGTCCTTCCGGGGCGGCCTGCCCATCGCCTCAGGGGTGTGCTCGGGGCGCACAGTATCGATCCGGCCGTGCTCCACCCCGTACTCCATCAGCTCGCGCACGTCCTGCCACAGGCGCAGGAACTCCCCGTGGTCCAACGCGCGGCCCGGCACGAACGGGGAAATACCCAGGCGGAACAGCGGTTCCGCACGATAGATATTGCCCACGCCCGCGAAGTACTTTTGGTCCATCATCAATGACCCAATCGTGCGTCTCGACGCCCGCACCCTTTTCCACAACGCCTCCGGGTCCGCGTCCGGGTCAAGGGGGTCTTCGCCGCTGCGGTCCAGAATCACCTGCTCCTCCGGTGGGGAGACGTAGCGGCAGTACTGCGGGCCGCGCAGGTTCGCCGCCACGTCCTCGTTGGCCAGGCGTAGCCGGATCTGGCCCCACACGTCCTCGGCGGGCTCAAAGCGGAAAGAGCCAATCAGGCCCAGGTGCACGTGCACCGTCGCCGTGGAGAACTTCAGGAACAGGTGCTTGCCCACCGCGCGGGCTTCCGTCAGGGTGGCGCCGGCGAGCGGGGTGACGTCGAAACGCCCTTGCGGGGAGGAAATCTCGATGGGTTGCCCGGCGAACGTTTCGTTCAGGTGGCGGGCGAGGCGGTGGATGACGTGGCCTTCGGGCATTGGACTCTGCTACTCCTTATATCTCACCGATTAAGGTACAGTGCGCACCCGCTTCCGCTCCGGTCGACCTCTTAGCGTCGACCAATGCAGGTCACGGCAATTTGGGGCTTTTCGACGCCAAAAACCTGATTTCGCCCTGACCAGGGTTGGTCGACCGTAAGAGGTCGACGGGAACCAACCCCGTCCCAACGTGCACAAATAGAGATGCGCGGGCTGGCCCGGTATACTTCAGGTTCCATGCCATATAGCGTTGGATTTGATCGGGATAAGTACATTGCGATGCAGTCGGAGCACATTTCGGCCCGACGAAAAGCAATTGGGGGAAAGCTCTACCTAGAGATGGGTGGCAAGCTCTTCGACGACAATCATGCCTCCCGCGTTCTGCCGGGGTTTACGCCGGATAACAAGATTGCGATGTTGGACCGCATCAAGGATGAGGTCGAGATCGTGATCGCGTTTAATGCGGGTGACGTGGTGCGCCAGAAGATGCGGGCGGACCTCGGGATTTCCTACGAGGAGGACGTGCTGCGCCTCGTGGACGTGTTCCGGGAGCGAGGGTTCCTCGTCGAGAATGTGGTGGTGACCCAGCTGGAGGGTGAGAACCCGCTGGTGGAGGCGTTCATTGAGAGGCTGCAGCGTCTGGGCCTGACAGTGTCGCGCCACTACATGATCGCCGGGTACCCGCACGATACGCAGCGCATCGTGTCCGAGGAGGGCTTCGGCCGCAACGAGTACGTGGAGACGTCCCGCGACCTGATCGTGATGACGGCGCCGGGTCCGGGCTCCGGCAAGCTGGCCACGTGCCTGAGCCAGATCTACCACGAGCACCGTCGCGGTATTAACGCTGGCTATGCCAAGTTTGAGACGTTCCCCATCTGGAACTTGCCGCTGTCGCACCCGGTGAACCTCGCGTACGAGGCCGCGACGGCCGACCTTGATGACGTCAACGTGATCGACCAGTACCACCTGGACGCCTACGGGGAGACCGTCACCAGCTATAACCGCGACATTGAGGTGTTCCCGCTGCTCAAGGCGCTGCTGCGCGAGGTGACGGGGGAGGAGCCGTACCAGTCACCGACGGACATGGGTGTGAACATGGCCGGCTACTGCATCAGTGATGACGCCGCTTGCCGCCACGCCGCGAAGCAGGAGATCGTGCGCCGCTACTACAAGACGCTCGTGGACGAGCGCCGCGACGACTCCGACCACACCGTCTCCGACCGGATCCTGAACATCATGCGCAAGGCGGAGGTGACCCCGCAGGACCGCGTGGTGGTCGCTCCGGCCCTGGAGGTCGCACAAACCACCGGCACGCCGGGCGCTGCGCTGGAGCTGCCGGACGGCACCATCGTGACCGGCAAGACCACGGACCTGTTGGGCCCGTCGGCGGCGGTGCTGCTCAACGCCTTGAAGGTGCTCGCGGGGATCGACGACTCCGTCCACCTCCTGTCGCCGGATTCCATCGAGCCGATCCAGACGCTGAAGACGCGCCACCTCGGGTCCGTGAACCCGCGGCTGCATACTGATGAGGTGCTCATTGCGTTGTCGGTGTCGGCGTCGACAAGTAGTGATGCGGCGGCGGCGCTGGAGCAGCTGAAGAACCTGCGCGGCTGCGACGCGCACACCAGCACCATCCTCGGCTCCGTCGACGAGGGCATTTTCCGCAACCTCGGCGTGCTGGTGACCTCGGAGCCGAAGTACTGGAAGAAGGGGCTCTACCACAAGCGCTAAACTCGTGGGCATGACGAGCAAGATCCTCCTGTATTACAAGTTCCAGCCCATCGCGGACCCGGACGCGGTACGCCTCTGGCAGCGCGACCTCTGCGAGGGCCTGGGACTGACCGGCCGCATCCTGATCTCCAAGGACGGCATCAACGGCACCGTCGGCGGAGATATTCAGGCGTGCAAGACCTACGTGAAGAAGACGAAGGAGTATTTCCGGGGCATCGAGTTCAAGTGGTCCGAGGGCGGCGCGGAGGACTTCCCGAAGCTGTCGGTCAAGGCGCGCGATGAGATCGTGGCGTTCGGCGCGCCGGGCGAGCTGAAGGTGGACGAGCACGGTGTCGTCGGGGGCGGCACACACCTGAAGCCGGAGGAGGTCAACGAGCTGGTGGCCAACAACCCGGATGTTGTGTTTTTCGACGGCCGCAACGCCCGCGAGGCTGAGATCGGCAAGTTTAAGAACGCTGTGGTCCCGGACGTGGAAACCACCCACGACTTCATCAAGGAGCTGGAGAGCGGCAAGTACGACTGGATGAAGGACAAGCCAGTCATCTCTTATTGCACCGGCGGTATCCGCTGCGAGATCCTGTCCAGCCTGATGAAGAACCGCGGCTTCGACGAGGTCTACCAGATCGACGGCGGCATCGTCCGCTACGGCGAGAAGTACGGCAACTCGGGCCTGTGGGAGGGCTCGCTGTACGTGTTTGATAAGCGGATGCACACTGAGTTCGGCCCGGAGAATGATCCGGATTACGTGCAGCTGGGCCACTGCGTGCACTGCGGGGCGCCGTCGAACATGTTCTATAACTGCGCGAACGAGCCGGAGTGCCGCCACCAGTACTTAAGCTGCGAGGCCTGCCGGGAGGAGAACCCGTACTGCGCTGATTGCGCTAGTGCGTCGCATCAAGCGCCAGCATCCCAATCGTGACCGTCAGCCACCACATGGTGAACGGCACGATGGGCAGCCAGAACACGCCCATCCAGGGGATCCAGCGCTCGTAGCGGTTGAGCTTGCGCACCATCAGCACCGCGCAGGTGAGCAGGCCCGCCACCGGCGGAATCGAGGTGACGACGGCCCACCACGTCCGCCACGACTCGGTGCACAGCCACGTCGCGTCCCCAGCCTCGCACAGGGGGCCGCCCTGCACGCGGGCGACGGCGGCGAGTGCCCACGCGAACAGCAGCGTGCCAAGCACCGTCACCACCGCAAGCGCGATCGCCTGCTTCGTCGACGCCTTGTTGCGCCGCGCGACCTCCAACGGGTCCGGCTCTAAGGCCAGCTCGTCGAAGCTGGCCGGTTCCGGCCGGACGCGGGAGAAGCGGTCCGCGCCGGAATGCAGATCGTTTTCGGGGTGGTCAAACACGTCAGCCATGGTTAGTGCTTCCCTCGTGGGTACACGATGACGGGCACGGGGGCGAAGCGGATGAACTCGCCCTCGCGGGTGCCAACGAACACGCGCTTGAGCGGGCCCGAGGACTTCGAGCCCAGGCACAAAATGTCGCCCTTCTTCCACTTCACCGAGTCGATGGCCTTCTTCCAACCCTTGCCGGTGGCGACGAAGGTGGAGACGTCGAGACGCTCGGTGTGCTCCGGCCCGAGGTGTTCCGCGACAGCAAACGCCGAGTCGCGTGCGCGGTCCAACAGGCCGAGGGCGGCCTCGTTCCACTCCATCTGGTCTTCCTGATCGTCGAAACCGCCGCCCTCGCTGGGGGAAAACGCGATGATGCGCAGCGGGACGTCGAGAAGGCAGGCGAGCGTGGTGGCGTACGCCAGGCCGGAGAAGCTCGGTTGCACCGCGCCAGAGTCGATGAGCGAGTAGGTGACGCGGGTGATGCCCTTCTTCGAAAGCTGCACGCCCTTCGGCGCCAGGCCCAGCGGAAGCGGGGAGGAGTGCATCATCTCGTCCGCGTCGGAGGTCGGCCGGAAACGGCCCTTCGACGTCTTCGACTTCGAGCCGAGCAGCAAAATATCAGCCTCGAAACCGTCCGCCATCTCGAACAGGCACTCCGCGAGGCTGCCGCGCTCCAGCACCTGCGCCACCGGGTCCGCCCACTGCGAACGCGGCAACTCGTGCTTCAGTGCCTTCGTGGCCTTCTCGCTGATGGTGTCTCGCTGCTTCTGCAGCCACTTGTCGTACTTCTTCGACGACAGCGACTTCGTCCACGAACCCGACACCGACGCCGCAACCCGCACCGTCACGGGCAGGCTCCGCCCCAGCCAGGCGGCGAACTCGATCGCCTCCGAGTTGGAAGCATCCCAACCGACGAGCACTCGAAGTGGGCGCTCAGACTCAAAGGACTGGGCTAGTTCAGAAGAGAAAGATCGTGGCGCCATACCGACCTAGTGTATTAGCTTTCCGGGTTCGCGTAGACGTCTGCCAGGGTATTAATTGCCTCGGTGGCGGCGTCGAGCTGCTGCAGCGAGGCGTCATCAAGCGTGGCGAGCATATCCGCGAGGTACTGCGTGCGCTCCTTGCCCACTCGCCTCAGCTCGCGTTTGCCCTGGTCAGTCAGGTCGACGAGCACGCCGCGCCTGTCCTCCGCGGAGCGCGTGCGGTGCACTAGGCCGCGCTTCTCCAGCTGGTTGATGGTGTTCGAGGCCGTCGGCATCCGCACGCCCTCTGACGTGGCGATATGGCTGATCCGGCTCGGCCCTTCCACCTCGAGGCGACGCAAGATCGAAAGCTGGGGGCCGGTGAGGTCGGAGCGTTCCGTATTTCGGAAATACGCGACATACAAACTCGTCATCGCCGGGCGAATACGCTGTGCCAACTCCAACGGGTCAGGACGATCAGCCATAAGGACCTGCCTTGTACAAAAGAGACGAACAAAACGTGCAACGCATCATTCTATACATAGGCGAAGGAAACTATGTTGTTGCGCTAGTATGGCGGCGATGTTCACCTACCAGCACGAAGTTTCGCACGAATGGCAACGCCGGGCGGCCCTTCGCGCCTATCACGCCGGGCACATTCCCAGAGAAGAGCTTTGCGACGCCGACTTCCTCCTCCGCGCAGCCGCAGAACATCACGGAGAGGCGTCGAAAAGAAACTGCCCAATTTGCGGCCGTGACTTGCGAGAAGTGCGCTGGGTGTACAGCGAAAAGCTTGGACGTCGCACCGGCACCGCACGCAGCGAGGCCGAGATTGACACCCTTGTGGGTGAGGTCGGCCCAATCACCGTGCACAAGGTGGAAGTGTGCCCCCACTGCCACTGGAACCACTTGTTGCAAGAATGGACCGCCACTCCAGTGCGGTAAAAACGCCCGGTACGGGTAGTGTGTGCTGTAGCAATTCTGTAGGTGATCGTACAGGGACAATGTGTGACTAACGTAGACGAGAAAACCAAGACCCCATCCAAGTCCCGGTCGCGGACGGGCCAATGGGTCCTAGCCATGCTCCTGCTCGTGGTGTTGCTGGCCAGCATCCCAGCTGTGTGGTTTATCTGGAACTACCAGCGGGCGAACATCCCGGAGCCGCATGAGATCGAAACGGCGCAGATCTCAAACCTCTACTTTAACGACGGCAAAACCGACCTGGCTCGCATCGTGCCGCCGGAGGGCAACCGCGTTCAGATCCCGCTGGAGCAGGTGCCAGTTGACGTGCAAAACGCCGTCCTCGCTGCCGAGGACCGCGACTTCTGGGACAACTCCGGCTTCTCCTTCACCGGCTTCGGTCGCGCCGTGATCGGCCAGATTACCGGCAACGCATCAGCCGGTGGTGGCTCCACGATTACGCAGCAGTACGTGAAGAACGCCCTGGTCGGCAATGAGCACTCCTATGAGCGCAAGGCCAAAGAGCTCGTCTACTCCATCAAGATGACCCACTCTTGGACCAAGGAAGAAATCCTCAACGCCTACCTCAACACCGTCTACTTCGGGCGCAACGCATACGGCATCGAGGCTGCCGCGCACGCATTCTTCGACAAACCGGCCAGCGAGCTGACGCTGGAGGAGGGCGGCGTGCTTGCGTCCTCCATCCAGCTACCGAGCCAGCTCGACCCGTGGACCAACCCTGATGGCGCGAAAGCCCGCTGGAACTACGTGATGGATGGGCTCGTTGAGACGAACAAGCTCGACCCTGCGAAGCGCGCCGGGCTGCAGTACCCGGAGACCCGCGATCCGTCGACCTACTCCGCCTACACCGAGGCGAGCGGCCCGAACGGCCTGATTAAGAACCAGGTGATGACGGAGCTGGCCACCATCGGCATCTCCGAGTCGGACCTTACCAACCGTGGTTTGAAGATCACCACCACGATTGACCCGAACTCGCAGTCAGAGGTTGAGCGGATTTCCCGCGAGCAGCTTTCGCTCCTGCAGGACGACGCCCGCACCGGCGTCGTGGCCATCGACCCGAAGACG
Source organism: Corynebacterium sp. CCUG 51687 (assembly GCF_024453995.1). Classification (NCBI taxonomy): domain Bacteria; kingdom Bacillati; phylum Actinomycetota; class Actinomycetes; order Mycobacteriales; family Corynebacteriaceae; genus Corynebacterium; species Corynebacterium sp. CCUG 51687. The sequence goes on from NZ_JAGPYT010000016.1 coordinate 21,342, forward strand.
GGCGCAGTACGCGCCTACTACGGTGGCGACGACCCCTCCGGCTGGGACTACGCCAACGCAGGCCTGCAGACCGGTTCCACCTTCAAGATCTTCGCGCTGGCCGCGGCCCTACAGCAGGGCATCCCGCTCAACGCGATGTACTCGGCAACCCCTGTGACGCTGCCGGGTGGCCACGTGGTGACGAACTGGGACGGCGGCGGCGCAGGTATGATCTCCATGCTGGATGCCACCCGCACCTCCTCGAACACCGCGTTCATGCGCATTCAGGATGACCTGGATAACACCACGCAGGACACCGCGGACATGGCGCAAGCTCTCGGCGTGGCCCGCTCCATCCCAGGTATCCCGGTGACGCTGCGTGAAAACGGTGGCCAGCCCTACGAGGGCATCGTGCTGGGCCAGTACCAGTCCCGCGTGCTCGATATGGCTACGGCGGTGTCCACGCTGACGAACCGCGGCCTGGCGCACCCGACACACTTCGTGCAGCGCGTCACCGACGCCTACGGCGAGGTCCTCTACGAGTTCGACCCGGGCTACACGGAGCGCCGTGTTTCCCAGCAAGTCGCCGACAACGTGATTAAGGCGATGCAGTCCGTCGTCCCGTACTCCAACGCGGTGTTGGCCGGCGGCCGTCCGTCAGCCGCGAAGACCGGTACCGCCCAGCTGGGCAACACCGGCCTGAACAAGGACGCCTGGACCGTCGGCTCGACGCCGCAGCTCGCCGTGGCCGTGTGGGTGGGCACTGCCGACAACACCTCGGCCATCTTCAACTCCTACGGCGGCAACATGTTCGGCGCCGACACCCCAGGCCGGATTTGGAAGAACGTGCTGGACTCCCTCCTGCAGGGCCAGGACTTCGAGTACTTCCCTGAGGCATCCCCTGTGTACTGGGGCGTCAACCCCTACTCGGGCGGCGTGAACCTGGGCGGCTACTACGGTGGCTTCTCCGGTAATTCGACCACGGGTGCTCCGGCTGATGCGGCGTCGCCAAGCGCCGACGCCAACGCGCCGACGGGCGAGGCCGGACCTGGCCAGCCGGCGGCACCAGCCCCCGCACCGGCTCCGGCTCCGGCGCCAGCACCGGCGCCCGCGCCGCGGCCGGACCCGGTACAGGACGCAATCGACCAGGTTATAAACGATATCTTTGGATAACGGAGCAACGATGACAGCAACCACGTGGCCTGACCCGAAGGATCGCGTCCAGCCAGCCCTCACCGAACCCGCCGCCCGCGGTTGGGTTGAGTTCCTCGGCGGACCTATGGGGCGCTTTGCCCAAATTGGACGCTCTAAGTTCTGGACGCCGCTGCGCACCATTTTCGCGCTCGCCTACGTCTTCATCGGCCTCGGCGCGCTCTCAAAGTCAAACTGCGCGATGGGCAAGCTTGACGACGCCGGCGTGATGCAGGTCAACTGGGACGGCAACCGCCAGTACACCTCCTTTTGCTATAACGACATCCTGCCGCTGTACGGCGGCCGCGGCCTGGACCAGCCGGGCTTCGTCTACGACTTCTCCTGGGTTGAGGGCGACCTGACTCGCTACATGGAGTACCCGGTGCTCGCCGGCCTGTTCCAGCAGTTCTGCGCGTTCATCTCCCGCAACACCTACTTCGCAGTCTCGCGCATCCTGCCGGAGTCCGGTTGGTACTTCTACGTCACAGTGCTCATCCTGGCCGCCATCTGGGTGGTTACGGCGCGCATGGTGGCGGAGCTTGCCGGCAACCGAATCTGGGACACGCTGCTCGTTGTCGGTTCTCCGCTGCTAATCATGCACCTGTTCACTAACTGGGACATCCCCTCAATCTTTTTCGTGGTGGCGGCGATGCTCGCCGTGCGCAATAAGAAGTACTGGCTGGCAGGCGTGCTGATTGGCGCCGGTACCGCGTTCAAGTTGTGGCCGCTGTTTATCCTCGGCGCATACCTGGTGTTGGCCATCCGGAAGCGGAACTTCGTGCCCTTCCTCAAGATGGTTGCCACCACGGCTCTGACCTGGGTCGCGGTGAACCTGCCGGTGTACCTGCACAACCCGGAGGCATGGAACGAGTTCAACCGCCTGAACACCGACCGCGGCTGGGAGTGGACCACGATCTACGCCGTGATCAACCGCGTCTTCGGCTGGAGCGGATTCGACAGTGGCGAAGGCGCCCCCGTCATCCTGAACACGGTTACGCTGGTGCTCTTCCTCGCAGGCTGCGCAGCCGTCCTCGTGCTTGGCCTGAAGGCGCCGCGCACCCCGCGCGTCGCCGAACTGTTCGTGCTCATCGTCGGCTTCTTCCTCCTCTTCAACAAGGTGTGGAGCCCCCAGTACTCCATCTGGTTCATCGTTCCCGCTGTCCTTGCCCTGCCGTACTGGCGCCTGCTGCTGACCTGGATGACCGTGGACATGATGGTGTGGCCAGTGCTGATGTGGCACATGATGGGCGAGGACCAAAAGGGCGCCCCGGGCGCGCTGCTGGACACCGTCATCATCTCCCGCGACGCACTCATCATCGCCATTATGGTGCTGGTTATCCAGCAGATGTTTGGCAAGCGCGAGGATAAAGTTGCTGCCGCACACAACGGCCACGACCCGCTTCTGACTACCCCTGAAGATTGGAAGGAGCCAGCATGGGATCCGCAACAGTTACCGGAATCGCCTCAATCGCAGTCGGATTCGGTTTCATCGCCGCAGCGTTCGTAGCGACGAACCGTCAAGAAATCCCCCGCGCCGTCGGCTACGGGCTAGCCGCTTTTGTCTTCATCACCGTCATTCCGGTGATCCTCGCGGTCTTCGTAGCCGTGCCCAATCCGCAGTAGGGCGGGGAGGGGGGCGTCGAGAAGTATTTTGCCCAGCGTAACGGGTGGGGTACGCTGGTGGGGTTGCTTGACGCAACGACCCTCCTGCCACCGCACAATGCGGCGGCCGAAAACATTCAAATCTAGACCATAGGAGGTGATGAGGTCCGTGCGTCACTACGAAGTAATGATCATCCTCGATCCACAGCAGGATGAACGCACCGTTGCCCCGTCCCTGGACAAGTTCCTCGAGATCGTCCGTAAGGAAAACGGCAAGGTAGAAAACGTTGATGTGTGGGGCAAGCAGCGTCTTGCGTACCCAATCAACAAGAAGGAAGAGGGCATCTACGCTGTCATCAATCTTGAATGCGCAGCAGATACCGTCCAAGAGCTCGATCGTGTGCTGAGCCTGAGCGAATCAGTGCTGCGCACCAAGGTTCTGCGAACCGACAAGTAAAGAACGGCTTTCGGAACCACGGAAACGAAGGAGTCAAAACAATGGCACAAGGCGATACACCGATCACCGTCGTCGGCAACCTGGTTGCGGACCCGGAACTGCGGTTTATTCCAAGTGGTGCAGCGGTAGCGAACTTCCGCATCGCTTCCACGCCACGCCAGTTCAACCGCGACACGAATCAGTGGGAAGACGGCGAGGCCCTGTTTTTGACCTGTAACTGCTGGCGTCAGATGGCGGAGAACGTCGCGGAGTCCCTCACCAAGGGTATGCGCGTTATCGTCAACGGTCGCCTGAAGCAGCGCTCCTACCAGACCCGCGAGGGTGAAAACCGCACCGTGTTTGAGGTCGAAGTTGATGAGGTAGGCCCGTCCCTGAAGTACGCCACCGCGAACGTGCAGCGCACGCCACGCGAGGGCAACTCGGGTTACGGTCGCCCACAGCAGCAACAGCAACAGCAGCAGCCTCAGAACATGGGTGGGTTTGGTCAGGCGCCGCAGCAGCCTGCACAGCAACAGCAGCAGGCACAGCAGTCGCAGCCGCAAAACGATCCGTGGAATTCCGCTCCACCTGCCGGTGGATTCGGCGGGATGGACGACGAGCCCCCGTTCTAAGCATTTCCCACACATAAGCATTTTCAACTCAAGGAAGGTTAGGATTCATGAAACTGATCCTCACCGCTGCCGTTGATAACCTTGGCGAGGCAGGCGAGATCGTCGAGGTCAAGGGCGGCTATGGCCGTAACTTCCTGCTCCCACGTGGCCTGGCTATCCCAGCCACCCGCGGTGCAGAGAAGCAGATCCGTGATATTCAGCGTGTACAGAAGGAGCGCGAGGTCCGCGACTTGGACCACGCAAAGGAGCTGCGTGATCAGCTCGACCAGCTGACCGGCGTGAAGGTGCCAGTGCGCACCTCCGAAAAGGGCAAGCTGTTCGGCTCCGTCAAGCCTGGCGACATCGCAGCAGCTGTCAAGGCAGCCGGCGGTCCATCCCTGGACAAGCGCCGCATCAATGTACCGAAGGGCCTTGTTACCAAGACCGGTGGATACCAGGTCAAGGTGAACCTCCACGACAGCGTGGAAGGCAAAGTGAACTTCGAGGTCGTTAGCAAATAACGACGATTACCGATAGGTAGTCCAACGACAACAGCTTGAGAACGGGTCCCGCTTGTGAGGAGCGGGGCCCGTTTTCGTTTGCCTACCTGCGCTTGTGGATAACTCTCCACAGCGAGGCGGTGTGCCCCTCATGTGACGGTGTATCTAGCGCACCGCAAGCGCCTAGTCAAACCGGCTGGTAGCGGGTTATCCACCGGGGGTGCCAATGAGTATCGTCTTGAATAAAAGTGGTGTGACCTGCGAAGAGGTTGCTGTAGGGCGCGCCTTCGATGGCTTTTCCACACACTCTCCACACGTTGTGCACACCCCCTGTGGATAGATCCCAGGCACAATGGAAAACTATTCACAGCCCCTGTGGATAACTCAACTGGCGGTACGTGAATGTCTGGGGTATCCGGTACGCTGTTGTGCAACACGAAAGGGTAAAGGGTGCTGCATGGCTGAGAACTCGAGTGCCGCGAGCTTCGACGATTTTGACGACGACTACGTTCCACCACCGGAGCCTCCGGAGTCCTCGGTGCCACCGGAGCCACGCCAGTGGGACGGCGGGTCGTCGAACTTTAACCGGGGCCGCAAGGACCTGAAGGAGTACCGCCAGCCCCCGCACGACGAGCGCGCGGAGCGTTCCGTGCTTGGCGCCATGCTGCTCAACCAGGACGTCATCACTGACGTTTCGGACGCGTTGCGCCCGGAAGACTTCTACTTCCCGGCGAACCAGCTGGTGTACAGGACGATCACGGACCTGTACTCGCACGGATCCGACATTGACGCGGTGGTCGTCGCAGGCCAGCTGGACCGCAACAACGAGCTTGAGCGTGTCGGCGGCGCCCCCTACCTACACACGCTCATCTCCGAGGTGCCGACGGCCGCCAACGCCCGCTACTACGCGGAGATCGTCGAGGAGAAGTCGATCCTCCGCCAGCTGGTCAATGCCGGTACGCACGTTGTGCAGCTCGGCTATGAGGGCGAAGACGGCATGGAGATCGACGCGGTCGTGGACCGCGCTCAGCAGGAGCTCTTCCAGATCTCCCGCAAGAACGCTGGCGAGGACTACAAGGTGCTCGGCGACCTGCTGCAGGACACCGTCGACGAGCTCGCGGCCATCGCGCAGGGCGGTGGCCTGGAGCAGGGCGTGCCGACCGGCTTCATCGACCTGGATAAACTCACCAACGGCCTGCACGCGGGCCAGATGATCATCATCGCTGCCCGCCCGGGCGTCGGTAAGTCGACGCTGGCGCTGGACTTCATGCGCTCCTGCTCAATCCAGCAGGGCAAGACCTCAGTGATTTTCTCGCTGGAAATGAGCGCGTCCGAAATCATCATGCGCATGCTCTCCGCCGAAACGGAGATCAAGCTGTCCTCGATGCGCTCCGGCCAGATGGGGGAACAGGACTGGGAGAAGCTCACCCGTCGTCTCGAGGAGATCCAGGACGCCCCACTATTTATCGACGACTCCCCCAACCTCACCATGATGGAGATCCGCTCGAAGGCGCGCCGGTTGAAGCAGCAGCAGGGCCTCGACCTGATCGTGCTGGACTACCTGCAGCTGATGAGCTCCGGCAAGCGAGTGGAGTCGCGCCAGCAGGAGGTCTCCGAGTTCTCCCGTAACCTGAAGCTATTGGCGAAGGAGCTCGAGGTACCGGTGATCGCGATCTCGCAGCTCAACCGTGGCCCCGAGGCCCGCACAGACAAGAAGCCGCAGCTCGCCGACCTCCGCGAATCCGGCTCCCTGGAGCAGGACGCGGATATGGTCTTCCTGCTGTACCGCCCGGATTCCCAAGACCGTGACGACGAGCGCGCCGGTGAGGCGGACATCATCGTGGCGAAGCACCGCGGTGGACCAATCGACACGATTCCGGTTGCGCACCAGCTGCACTACTCGCGCTTCGTGAACATGGCGCACGGCTAATCCTGCACCCGTCCGGGGGTGGACAGCCAAGGCTGCCCTTGCTTAGGGTTGGCTCGCCATGCATGACACGCTGCGCGTTTCTGGCTAGCATTGTGGCCTAACACAGTTACGAACGAAGGAAAAGTCACAATGTCTGTCCGAATGATGCACGACGCACCGTCCGCGTGCGCCCACACGGTGGCCCAATTAGAGGAACGTATTACCGTCGCGAAGAACCAGGATTCGACGATGCTGCTGAACCTCCCCCGCAGCATCGACGAGCTGGCCGCCACCTCCCAGCCGAGCGGTGTCCTGCACCGCCTCCGCGGCCTGTTTAGCGCGTAGCGCGGAAGCGGCGTAGCCGCAGCGAGTTCGTCACCACGAACACGGATGAAAATGCCATCGCTATGCCTGCGAGCAGGGGGTTGAGCAGCCCGATGGCTGCCACGGGGATGAGCACCACGTTGTAAGCAAAGGCCCAGAACAGGTTGCCTTTGATGGTGCGCAGCGTCGCGCGCGACAGGCGGATGCCGTCGGCGGCGCTGACCAGCGAGTTATTCATCAGGGTGATGTCGGAGGCCTCGATGGCCACGTCGGTTCCCGCACCCATCGCCATGCCAAGGTCGGCCTGCGCGAGCGCCGCCGCGTCGTTCACGCCGTCACCGATCATCGCCACGCGTTTGCCCGCGTCCTGCAGGCTGCGTACCAGCTCGACTTTGTCAGCGGGGAGCACGCCGGCGGTGACGTTGGCGGCGTCGATACCCACTTCCTTCGCCACGGCGAGCGCGGTCGCGCGGTTGTCGCCCGTGAGCAGGTGCGGCTCGAGCCCCAGCTCCTTCAGCTTTTCGACGCCCACCCGGGAGTCTTCCTTCACGGCGTCGCGCACCGCAATAACCCCTTCAAGCACGCCGTCGACCTCGACGGCGACAACGGTCGCGCCAGTCGCCTCCATGGACTCGAAGGCGTCCTGGTATTCGCCGAGGTCAACCGTTGGGCGCCCCACCCGGACGTGCTTGCCGTCAACGGTCGCGCTGGCGCCGATGCCCGGCTCGTTCCGGAAGTCGGTGACGGACTCGGGAACGTCCGCAGAGGGAGCGTCCTGGGCGTAAGCGGTGATGGCGCGGGCGATCGGGTGCTCCGAGTGCGCCTCCACCGCGGCGGCGAGCGCGACGGCGTCGCTGCTGCCATTCGCGTCAACCACGGTCATTTGGCCGGTGGTGACGGTGCCGGTCTTGTCCATCACGATGGTGTCCACCTGGCGGGTGGATTCCAGGATCTCCGGGCCGCGGATCAACAACCCGAGCTCAGCGCCGCGCCCGGTGCCCACCAGGATGGCGGTCGGGGTGGCTAGGCCAAGCGCGCACGGGCACGCGATGATCAGCACCGCCACCGCCGCTGTGAACGCAGCGGCCACGCTATAGCTCAACAGCAGGTGCGCCACCAGGGAAAATGCCGAGATAGCGATCACGGTCGGGACGAAGATCTGCGCGATCTTGTCCACCAGCCGCTCTACCGGCGCCTTGCCTGCCTGCGCGTCCTTGACCAGTTGGCCCATCTGCGCGAGCGTCGTGTCCGAACCAACGCGCGTTGCCTGCACAAGCAGTCGGCCGTGCGTGTTCAGGGTTGCGCCGGTGACGTCGTCGCCTTCCTTGACGTCGACAGGAACAGATTCGCCGGTGAGCATCGAGGCGTCGATCGCCGACTGTCCCTCGACCACCGTGCCGTCCGTCGCGACCTTCTCGCCCGGGCGCACCACGAACGTGTCGCCGACCTTTACGTCGGCGATCGGCACGCGCGTCTCCACGCCGTCGCGCAGCACCGTCGCGTCCTTCGCACCCATCTGCAGCAGGTTGCGCAACGCCTCGGAGCTACGCCCCTTCGCGCGATGCTCGAACCAGCGCCCAAGCAGCAAGAATGTGATAACGACGCATACCGTCTCCAGATAGACCTCGTCCATCGCTGCCGCGTTCGGCACCAGGCTCATGTGCATTTTCATGCCCGGTTTGCCCGCGTTGCCGAAGAACAGCGCATAGATCGACCACCCGTAGGCGGCCGTGGTGCCCATGGAAATCAGGGTATCCATGGTCATGCTGCCGTGACGCAAGTTCAACAGGGCATTGCGGTGGAACAGCGACCCTGCCGAGAAATACACCAGGGTCGTGGCAGCAAACGCCGCCCACTGCCAGTACGTGAACTGCAACGCCGGAATCATCGACACCAGCATCACCGGCAGCGACACCACCGCGGACCACACGATGGTCCACAAGAGGGTGTCGCGCTCAGGTTCGGAGGGGGCGTCGGCAAGCGGCTCGTCGGCATCAGTGAACGTGAACGCATCGTAGCCCGCGTTCCGGATCGTCGTGATCAACGCATCAGGGTCAGCGAGCGTCGGATCGTACTCGACGGAGGCGGTTTCCGTCGAAAAGTTCACCGACGCCTCGACCCCCTCCATCTTGTTCAGCTTCCGCTGCACCCGCGACGAGCACGACGTACACGTCATGCCCGAAACGCCGAGTTCTATCTGTGCATTCGACATTAGAGCAGCTTGAACCCCGCTTCCTCAACCGCCTTATCGACGTCCTCCCTGCTCACCTCTGCGCCCTCAACCACAACCTTGCCGGTTGTGTGATCAGCGTTCACCGAGGTCACGCCCGGGATCTCCCCGACCTCTTCCTGGATGCTGAGCTCGCAGTGCCCGCAGCTCATGCCCTCAACCTGGAATGTTTGCGTTGCCATAATACTTCCTTCCTTCCTGCGGGAAACGCCCCGCACTTGTTAGTGTTGCATTAATAGCCGCCAATCTAGCAAAAAACGAAAAGGAGCTACCTAATGGCCACAACCGACCTCACTGAGGAAACATTCCAGGAAACCGTTCTCGGAGAGGGCATTGTCATCGTCGACTGCTGGGCGTCCTGGTGCGGCCCCTGCCGCCAATTCGCGCCTGTTTACGAAAAGGTCTCCGAGAAGCACCCGGATGTGACCTTCGCGAAGCTCAACACCGAGGAATACCAGCAGGTAGCGGTCGCCCTGGATATCCAGGCAATCCCGACGCTCATGGTGTTCCGCGACGGGATCATGGTCTACCGCGAAGCCGGTGCCCTGCCGGAGTCCGCATTCAACGACCTCGTCGAGCAGGTCAAAGCACTCGATATGGATGAGGTCCGCCGCCAGGTCGAGGCCCAAAACGCTGAGGAGGAGCAGTAATGGCAAACCCATTCGTGAAGGGCTGGAAGTACATGATGCAGTCCTTCGACACCAAGATCGACGAAAACGCCGACCCGAAGGTGCAAATCCAGCAGGCCGTCGCCGCCGCCAAGAAGCAGCACCAGGAAATCACTGAGCACGCAGCCGCCATCATTGGCAACCGCAACCAGCTCAGCATGAAACTGGACCGCCTGCTGAAGTCCCAGCAGGACCTTGAGGCGAAGACCAAAACCGCCCTCCAAACAAACGACGACGCCGCCGCAGAGGTCATCGCCACCCAACTGGTGTCCGTCGAGCAGGAACTCGAGCAAACCAAGCAGGCCTACGCCTCCGCCGAGCAAGCCGCGCAGGAAGCCCAAGCGAAGCAGAAGGAATCAGAGGCGCGCCTGCAGGAGCAGCTCGCCCAGGTCTCCCAGCTGGAGTCCCAGCTTGACCAGGCGAAAATGCAAGAGCAGACCACCGCAACCATGGACTCCATGAACCAGTTCGGTGGCAACGACAACGTCCCGACCCTCGACGGCGTCCGGGACAAGATCGAACGCCGCTACTCCCAGGCGCTCGGCGAGCAGGAGCTGGCCAAGTCCTCCATGACCGACCGGATGACCGAAATCGAGTCAGCCGGCAACGACGTCGCCGCCAGCGCCCGCCTGGATCAGATCCGCGCTGAGCTTTCCGGCGGCAAGTCGGCTTCGTCCTCTTCCGAGGCCCCGAAGGAAATCGAGGACAACAAGGACTAGGAAAACCTCAGCGCCGCAAACTGTAGTAACAAGATTGTAGTATTCCCCGAAAATACGTTCGAAATGGGGATTACTACAATCCTGTTGCTCACATTTAGAAAAACCGCAGCGCACAACGCAAAAAGAACGCCCCTGCCCGACCTGAATGTGTCGGACAGGGGCCTTGCTGTCTCGAAAGTGTGTTAGCTTTCGCGGCGAATATTGATGAGTACGCCGCGGATGCCGGAGTGGAAGCCGTCGCGAAGGTTGACGCGCTGGGTTTCCGTCAGGGTGTATTCGTGCAGGGTTTCGCAGGCGAACTGGAGCAGTGGCCTATCGATCTCCGGTGGTAGCCCGCCGCCGGAAAGCATGTGGGCCTTGTCGCGCTGTTCGCTGGATGCGGCGTTCTCGAACCACCAAGCTGCGTACTGTTGTCCCACGTCGTAGGGGGTTTGGAAGCCGGAGGACGTCCAGACTTCTTCTGGCAGTGGGACGTAGCGGGAGCGGAGTTTGCGGCGCGGTGCCATCATCGACGGCTTCGGTGCCGGTTTGGGGGCCGGTACGTCGTCGGTGTCCTCGTCGGAGATGGTTTCCGGCTTCGGGTCCTCGGCAGGTGTTGCAGGCTCTGCCGACTTGACCGGTGTCGGTGGTTCCGTGGGGACCGGGCCAGGCTTTGGGCCGGGCTTTGGCATATCGGCAGGCGATGGGGTCGGCGGGACCGCCGGGGTAACTGGGGTTTCCGCGGCCGGTGGATCGACCGGCTCGTCTGAAGCGGGCTCCTCAGCAGCAGGCTCCTCCGGCGCAGCGAGTGGGTCGGGTCCCAGGCCGGGCACTTCGGTGGGGCCTTGGTTGTCTTCGACGGGTTCGGCGTCGGCGATCGGGCGTTCCCGGATGCTTGGTGGGAGGGGCCCTTCGAGGACGCGGAGTTGCATGGAGTCTGCGAAGTCTTCGCGTGGGTCGAGGATGGTGGTGGTGTCGCAGGCGTGGCGGAGGGCGGAGGACATGGAGTCCCAGCCGAATCCGTAGAGGTGGACGCGTACGCCGTTGTTGGTGGCTTCTTCGACGCCTGGGATCATGTCGGCGTCGCCGGAGACAAGGACGAAGTCGCTGAACTGGCCACGTGTTGCGTTGATGACCAGGTCGGCGACGAGTCGGGTGTCGACGCCTTTTTGGGTGCGCCGCTCACCCCATTCGATGAGTTGCCCCGTGCGGAGTTGGACCCCGTCGCAGGAGCGCAGGGCGCGCTGGTAGCGGTGGGGTCCGGAGTCGGGGATGCCGTCGTACCACATTTGACGGTGGATGGGTTGGTGGAGTTGGTGGCTGATCATGACTCCGAGGTTGGCGACTACCTCGGGTAAGTCGATTTCTAATTGTGCTCGCGCGCCGATTTCCCATGAGTTGTAAAAGCTCGCCAGTAGGTAAGAAGTGTCGACGAACACCAGTGTGCGTTCAAGCATGGCTCCTAAATTCCGATTCTTTATTGTCGTTAAATTCTTTTCATCACAAGGCTACATATGTTTGTGTGCCTACTCATGCTAGTAGTTCAAGAAATTTCGTAGGGGTCCTTGCGAGCTACCTGACCACGGTTCTATAGTTAGTTAGTGCAGTAACTAACCAACGAGCTCGAAGGGAGAAATGGTGGTTGGGGATTCAGAGCCACTCTTCGTGCAGATCGCGAAGTTGGTGGAGGACCTCATCGTCGACGGGACGCTGAAGTCGGGCGAGCGGGCGCCGTCGACAAACGAGCTCGCAGCCTTCCACAACATCAACCCCGCGACAGCGCGCAAGGGCCTCGGCTTACTTGTCGACGCCCAGGTCCTCGAGAAGCGCCGCGGCCTCGGGATGTTCGTCACCCCGGACGCGCGCGAACGGATCCTGGAAACCCGCCGGGAAGCGTTCCCGGGTACGTTCGTCGCCCCTCTTATCGACGAAGCCGTCCGCGTCGGCCTGAGCCGCGACGACTTGATCGACCTTGTACATCGAGTAGCAGAAAGTAGAGGAATGTATCAATGAACGCCATGATTATCCGCGTCGATGGGCTAGAGAAGCACTTTGGTAAGAAGCACGTCCTCAACGGGGTGTCCTTCGACCTGCCGTCTGGTGGTATCCACGGGCTGCTGGGGCGAAATGGCGTCGGTAAGTCGACGTTGTTGCAGATCGTCGCGGGCCAACTGAAGTCCTCCGGCGGCGCCGTCGAGGTGTTCGGCCTGGCTCCGTTCGATAACGCAGCGGTGATGGACCGCGTCGCGCTCACCGGCGTCGACGTCGGCTACCCGGCGAGCTGGAGCGGCAAGGACATTCTCAAGGGCGCGCAGCTGCGGTACCCGAACTGGGACGATGGGCTCGCGCGCCGCCTCATCGACGACTTCGACCTCGGCGAGGCGCTCGGCACCACGTACAGCAAGATGTCGCGCGGCCAGCGCGCGATGGTCGGCAACATTGTCGGCATCGCCTCTGGCGCCGAGCTCACGCTTCTCGACGAACCCTACGTCGGCCTCGACGTCCACAACACCAACGTGTTCTACCGTCACCTCCTCGACGTCGCCGAGGGCGGGCGCACATTCGTGATGGCCACGCACCATATCGAAGAGGCGTCGAAAATTCTGAGCAGCGCCCTGGTGCTGGGGCGCGACGGCAAGGTCAGCGCGCACGTGACCGCCGACGATGCCGACGCCCACGCCGAGCGCCTCGACCTGAGCAACCCCCTGCGACCTGTCGATTTCGGCGACGTCATCGAGCACCTCCTGGAGGTGAGCTAAATGCAGACCTTTGTCCGCCCCGGCTTCTTCCGCGCCCAAATGTTCGCAGGCTCCAAATGGCGCTTCTGGATGACACTCTTCGGCCTGCTCATGGGCGCAGCGACCATCTTTGCCGACTGGTTGGGCAGCGTCCCGCTGGTCATTACAGCCGCGACATTCTCCTCGCTCCTCCTCTACGCGACCTTCATCCCCGAATCGGACGTTTTTCGCTCCTATGGGATGAACCGCAAGCGCGCCCTCGCGTACAAGCGCCGCGCCGCCCTCGTGGTCTGGGCCGTACTTTGCATCCCGACGCTGATCGTGAGCCCATCGCTGTACGGCCTGCTCGCCATCGCACTGGTCACCGGCTGGCTTGCCCTATACTTAGCTAACGACTCCACCACCGGCGAAGAACTCAACTCTTCCGACAACGGTTCGGCCATCATGGGGCTGCGTCTGGACCAGCCCCTCATCTTCCAACTCTTCTGGAAACAGCCGCTCCTCTTGGCCGTGGCCTTTGGCCTTGGCTCGGTCGCCGTGCAGTTTGCGGTGCGCTCGTTCGCCGACAAAACATGGATACCGTTCGTCGCAACCATCCCTGACCTTTTCCTTTTCGGTTGCTTCGCGGCTATCTATTCTTGGGGCACAAGCTCGCCGACGACGGCCCGAGCGTACGGCATTCCCCGTCGCACGTGGGCTCTGCATGAACTGGGTGCAGCGGCGGTGGCCGCGGGGATCTACGTTGCGCTGCGTACCCTTCCTACACTTCTCGACGCCCACACCCTGCCCACCGTGCCCCTCTGGGCAACGTTCATCTTGATCCTCACTGGACTTGCGATCCCGTTGGCCTGGGGACGCAACCAACTGGTGACGTTCATGGCCGTCATGATTCTCTGGCAATTCCTCCGTGACCCCGTGCCTTGGAAAGGAGCGGTGATGGTGGCCGGATGTGCGTTGTTGTTAGCACTTGTGACGCTCGCACTGTACGTCACGGGGCGCGCAAATGGCGCCCAAAAGAACCCTGATATGAAGTTGTAAAAATAACCTCTGGCCTGGCGATTTGTGTTGTTGTTGGTGTGTGTGTAACTTTATGTGAGTCAGCGAGACCGACAACGCCCCGCCAGACAGACTCTTTGAAGAGTTGGTTGGTGAGATGGCGGTTAGGAAAACTACCGCTGGCCGACATAATGAAATAGGTTCTGTGATACGGCGCGTGTTTGCGTTGTTGAGAATGTTTTGTTAGTGTCAATCTTCGTCGCTTTGAATGCGCCACTGTGTTTTGTG
>NZ_JAGPYT010000017.1:0-25787 GCF_024453995.1 Corynebacterium sp. CCUG 51687
TGCTCGACTACGCCACCGACACAAACCAACACGAACTCGTAGAGATAGCCGCCGAATCTGGCTACCAAGGCCTCGTATACGCCCTTGCAGGCGCAACCCCCACCAATAGGCAACCTCAGGATGCTGGTGAACACTGTGGGCTGACCATCCGTGAAGACGGCCAATACCTACGTGGCTGGTTTTGCATGAACGCTACCGACGGTGTGGCCTTTCAAGCAGCCCTGCGCGCAGGAGCGCACGCCTATGCGGATGACCACGCGATGGATGAGGCTGATGCGCAGATGATGCGCTCAACCTTCGGGCTGCCACCGGCACGATTAATGCTGCAATCACTGATGGGGATGGTGCACATGGTGCGCACCGGGGCCGCTAAGCATGCGACGATGGCGCCTGCAGCACAGGTGATGGTGCATATGACATCAGATGGGCGGGCATTTTTGCCGAATCACATGGCGGCGCCTGCCGCACGGCTTGCCAACTTGGTAGATCATGCAGATTTGATGGGTGTGCTCTATGACGCCCAGGGGCAGGTGGTCAAGTTTGGGCGCAAACGCAGGCTTGCAAGCCCGAAGCAGGTGCAGGTGTTGTTAGGGATGTGGGGGCATAAGTGTGCGGTGCCGGGGTGTGGGCATACCAGGTTTTTGCAGATGCATCATATTAGGGATTGGGCCGAAGGTGGTGCGACGGATGTAGAGAATTTGGTGCCGTTGTGCTCGAGGTGTCATTCGTTGGTCACGGATGGGTTTATCCGGGTGGTCAAGCCGGGACCTGTGTTGTATTTCCGGTTTGCCAGTGGTGAGCAGTGGGTGTGTGAGCCTGGTCGGGTGGGGTATCGCGATGATGCTGCCGAGATTGAGTTGGATGGGTGGGGTGTGGATTCGTTTGCGGATGAGATTGCACCGACGTGGGACTGGGACCGTCCCACAGTCTAAGCACGTCGGTGCATCTTCCTACGGCAGCATTGACTGAATCTGCTTCATCAGCTGAGGGTTCGTAGCGACGACGCCACCAACCAACGCGATGATACCCAGGATTACCAGTGCTGCGATTCCGCCTTTCGAGGAACCGGAGGCGCTGCCACCTTCTTCAGTTGGGGGCTCGGACTGCGTGCTAGCCGCCGGAGTTGTTTCGGACGGGGCTGTAGGCGTTGTTGCCTCGTCGGACGGCTTGGCTGGGACCGAAGTTTGACGCGGAGACTCGGCAGCTGGGGTCGTCCCCTTCGGCTTCTGCGGGGCTGACGTAGCTGACGTCGAGGGCACCGTCGTCTTAGATGGTCTTGCCGGGACCTTTGTTTGCGTTGACGGAGCTGCGGGAGCTGTCGTCTTGGCTGGGCGAGGCTTCGGCACTGAAAGGGTGATCGTCTCGGAAGCTTGATTGCCGGCTTCATCCGTGGCGGTGATGACTACACGGTGTGTGCCCGAATCTTTGGTCGAACCAACAATCCGGTTCCCTTTATGTCGCAGTCCGGCTGGCAGGCCGGTCACGGACAACGCGGTCTTGGTTGCGTCCTCGACTCGGATCGGCAGGTCGAACTTAGTTGCCGCAGGCGGGTTGTGGTCAACCAAGATGCGAGGCAAGACGGTGTCCACCACGCGGAATTCGATGACACCGTCTCCAGTATTTCCAGCCCTATCAGAAGCTGTGACAAAAGCTTGGAAGTATCCAAGCGATGAAGGAGTACCGCTGATTGTGCGAGAGTTTTCGTCGAAGCGCAGGCCGTGAGGGAGGCCCGAAACGGTAACCCGCTTTAGTCCCACGCTGTCTGTTGCATTAACAACATACGAAAACGGTGAACCGACTTCGGACGAAAACTCAGCGTTTTGCACTGTTGGGGAGGTGGTGTCTTCCACAATCAATTCGAGCCCAGCTTCGGACGTATTGCCGCCGGCATCGGTAGCGATGACGGTGACGGAATGCGTACCAACCGCGTCGGTGACGCCATCGATGGCTCTGTTGCTTTCGTCATAGAAAAGTCCGCGGGGAAGACCCTCGACGCGTACGTCGACAGGTGGTGCGTCGTCAACCTCAATGCTGATGGAGTCATTGAATTCCGAATTGGCTTCCCAGCGAGCGTTGCTCCGCACGTTGATGGTCGGCTTCTTCGTGTCGCGCACCTCGAGCTGAACTGTTTCCGTTGCAGTATTGCCAGCGGGGTCCGTGGCGGTTACGTAGATGTCGTGCGTTCCGACTGCGTTGGTCTGCCCGTGAATGTGTCCCTCATATGACGTGAGGTCATCGGGGAGAGCGCTGACTGTCACGTTGGGGGAATAGCCGCTGTTGTCGGTTACTAGAATCTCAAGGTCGGCGTACTCGCCGGCCTCCAAGATCAACGGAGTGGTATCGATGACGGGCGCAGTGGCGTCGGCAATCCAGAATTCGAGGTTGCGTGAGGTCCCGTTCCCGAGGGCATCTCGCGCTGTTACATTCGCGTATTGCCAACCAGGCTTCGTCGGTGTCCCTCGAACAGTGACGGTGGCGCGGAGCCGTGGTTCGTCGTACTGAATGTCCGCATACAGACCTTCTGGCAGGTCGGTTACCTCGACGGTCAGCTCGTTGTACTCGTCCGTGATGGTGAATTCGAAGGGTTCAATCTCGGCATCGGAGTCGAATTCTTTCTTTTCGACGTCCTCAACCACGGGAGCGGTCTTGTCAGTTGCCTTCGCGTATTCGTAGAGAAGGTTTTCCTGCCAGCCCTCTGGAAGCTCAATCGGATTAGTCTCGAGAAGGCTCTGAACTTCAATGCCTTTCACGTTGCCGTTCTCGTCGTAGTAGATCCCGGAAACAAGGCCGGCAACGTTGTCGCCGATGGTAACTGGTGTGTTGATCTCTGGAGCGAAATCGCCATAGGGGAGAAGTAGGATCGCGTCGCCGACTGTGCCTGCCACCGTCAACGAACGCCAGTCGATGCTAGCCGTGTCACTAAGGTGTACCTGGTCGGTCGAAAGGAGCTCCCCAGGTGCATCAGGGTTTTCGCCCAACTGTGTGCCATTTGGGGCCTGGATGTAGGGGAGCTGCGCATCATAGAAGCTACCGATTTCGGCCAGTGCCCAGTGCTTGGGCCACCCGTATGTCGTAGAAACTCCGCGCGCCCCGCCCGGCCCGGTGCACGCGGGGCTGGTGTAGATCCGCTGGTGGACGTGATCGATGTATTTCGCTGTGCACTCCTGGTCGAGGAAGAGGTCGCGGTCATTGTCGTCGAGACCCACGGTGTCGCCCTGGTTGACTGGAACGGGTTGCTCGGCCTCTTTCTGTGCCTTTTGGTATGCGTCCCACTGTTGCATCGCGAGGCCCGAGTAGTTGACGTACTCGTCGCTAGTTGGAGTTTCTTCCCATCCGACAGCTATCCCATACCGCTCGGCCTCGCCTTCGTTTACTCGTTCGTTTCCGGAGTTCACGCCGATAAAGTGACGCTTGCCGTCTTCATCAATGACCCAGTTCGGCCCACCGGAATCTCCCTCATGCATCGGGCTTTGTTGTGTGAGGAGGATGACGTTATTAATCACGCCCATGACGTAGTTCTGCATCACGTGGCCGGTTGTTTGACCGAAGCCGTACACCATCTGACCGACCCGGAGCATTGACGGCAACAGAACGCTGTCGGAGGAGTAGCGATTCTCCCCGAGCAATGCCGAGCGGTTTTCTGGGATATCGATATAGCCCCAGTCTTTGCTCATGGTGCTGTTGGTGAGACTTCCCTCGAAGTCGAACTCAGTCACCATCGCGCCCAGGTAATAGTTCCTGTTTTGTGTGTCGGTGAAGTAGAGAGGGCTGCCATCGCTGCAGTGACCAGCTAAGAAAATACGGCTGTTGGGCTTATCGATGTATCCGACGGTGCAACGATGACCGTTGTTAAAAATTTTGTCACCTTGGTTAATCGTGCTTACTTCGCCCGGAGCATATGACAGCATGGATTCACGCTCGAGGAGTAACGACACTTTGTTCGGTTCGCTTGTCGGAGGAACTTCTGGGTCTGCGAGGAGGACGAGTCCCTGTCTGTGGTCGTCGTTGCTAAAGACGCTCTCATACATCCCGAGGTAGCGGCCGCCGACTGAAACTGGGGCGCCATGTGTCAAATACGCATGGCTCGGAAGCGTAATCGCCAGGAAACCATCGGTGGTGTTCTCAATCGTTGCATCGTAGTCTTCCCGTGGGCCGTGAACGGTCACGGTATTCCCGGCCGAGAGGTACGAACCGAGAACTGGCTCAGCTGACTCACCGACTTGTGGAAGCAGCGAGTCCGGGATCGCGTAGGAAGCGAAGCGATTCAGGAAGAGATCTTTGTTGCGAGAAAAATCGGTCTGCCTGTCCTCGAAGTAGTGTATGGAGCCCTCGGAGTCGCGGTAGTACAGGGAATGCCCTTCGCCGCAAAGCGCGTCGGTATACACACGCCCATCCGCGATGTGGGCAACCTGGCAAAAGTACTCAGCGCCACCCTTTGAGAATGAGAGCTCATCCCGCTGCTCGAACAGCTCCTCATGCTGATCGGGCACCCACTGACTTGTCGTCTGGGCTGTGGCGTCGGGCGGGGAGAAGACAGTGGCGCTCATCGCGAAGGCTGTGAAAAGGGCGATAAGCGTCTTACCAGGTCGGAAGCTTCGCATGAATTAAATGTACAGAATCTTCACGAGCTTCTCACAGTTTTGGTATAGGAGATGCGTCACGAAGTCCGAGCATGCGCTTGACCACGTTCTCGGCAGAGATGAGGCACATGGGCACACCGACGCCAGGAACGGTGGTTTGCCCCGCGTAGTACAGGTTGTCCACTTTGGCGGAAATGTTGCGACCGCGGAAGAACGCGGATTGCCGCAGGGTATGTGCAGGCCCGATGGCGCCACCTGCGAAGGAGTAGTAGCGTCCGGCGAAGTCGGCGGGGCCGATAGTTCGCTTCACGACGACCCGTTCCCGCAGGTCAGCGACACCAGTGCGTGCGACGATGAGGTCCAGTGTCGCGTCAACGATGGCGGCGACGCGCGGGGACTCTGCAGCGCCGTACGCGTCCCCGTGACCGATTGACGGGTCAGCCGCAACCGGGATGAGCACGAACAGATTCTCACACCCGGCGGGCGCGACAGTCGGGTCCGTGGCGGAGGGCTTGCACACGTAGATCGAGCGCGATGCGTCGCGCGAGCCGCTGCTGTCAGCAGGGAACACGGCGTCGAAGTCTTCGCCCCACTCCTCGGAAAAGAACAGCGTGTGGTGAAGCAGTTCCGGCAGCGCACCGCGCACACCAATGAGCGCGAGTACGCAGCTCACACCTGGGTTGTGGTGCTTAAAGTGCGCCTCGGAATAGGTGCGAGCAGACGCGGGGAGCAACGAAGTCTCGGTGTGGTGCAAGTCTCCGGCGGCGACGATGGCGTCGGCGGGCAGGAAGCGTGTCCCGCTTTCGCTGAGCACGTGGACGCCGGTGGCGGAACCGGCGATAACTTCGATGCGGGTCGCCTCGTGCTCGAGCAAAAACTCGACGCCGTGCGCGCGGGCGAGCCGCTCGAGCGCCGTGACGATGCCGCTGAATCCGCCTTGCGGGTAGCGCACGCCGAGAGTCAGGTCGGTATGGCTCATCAGGTGGTACAGGCTCGGGGTGTCGCGTGGTTGCGAGGACAGGAACACTGCCGGGTACTGCAGGATCTGGCGCAGGCGAGGGTCGCGGAATCGTTTGTTCACGTAGCGCTGCAGCGGCTGGAGCAGCAACACCGCGAGGGTGAATGCGCGGGAGACGACGTCGCTGTGCAGGAACGGCCGCAGCGAACTGAACGTGGTGTAGAGGAAGCGGTCGAGCGCGATGTTGTAGACGTCGGCCGCGCTGGCGAGGTAGTCGCGCAGCGCGTCGCCCGCGCCGGGCTCGAGGGACTCGAAGAGGTCGGCGACGGCGTCGGTACCGAAGGGGACGTCGAGAAGCGGGCGGTGTTCGGGGTAGATGCGGTAGCCGGGGTCGAGAAGTTGCAGGTCGAGCTCTGCCGCGGTGGAGGTGCCCATGAGCTCGAAGAAGTGGTCGTAGGCCTCGGGCATGAGGTACCAGGAGGGGCCGGTCTCGAAGCGGAAGCCGTCGATGCGCAACTCGTCCGCGCGCCCGCCGAGGTGTCCATTCTTTTCGACGACCACCACCGCCGCACCGCGCTTCGCCAGCAGGCACGCTGTTGCCAGGCCTGCGATTCCCCCGCCGATGATGACAACGCGCTTCGTCACTGCAGCCTCCTTCCCGTCGCCGCCGTCCGCGCGATGATCGCTGCTTTCCGCGGCGCGGACACCCGGACTCGTTGGGTGAGGATGGCTTCTGGTGGCGTGTCCGCGAGCAAGTCGGTGAGCGCTTCGAACAGGTTCGCCGCTACCGCGACGGCGACACCGCAGCGCTTGGGCAGCGCGGGGATGGCGGACCACGCGGCGTCGAAGTCGTGGCGGATGTCCGCGATGATCGCGTCTCTGCCGGCCTTGGTCAGCGGGCAAGGAGCCTGCGGGAAGTAGTTACGGGCGAGCCGGTTGGTGTCGTCGGCGTAGTCGCGCAGGAAGTTCACCTTCTGAAACGCGGCCCCCAACGCCCGTGCCCCTTCCTGCAGCTTGCCGTACTCGGCCTGGGGAGGGCGTCGGCCCCCGAAGAAGACATCCACGCACAGCAAACCGATGACCTCGGCGGAGCCGTAGATGTATCGCTCGACGGACTCCTCCGTGTGCGCCTCGCCGGTTACGTCGTGGTGCATCGAGGTGAAGAACGCGGCGAGGTGGGCGTCGTCGAAGTTGCAGCGGCGCGCGGTATCGGCGAAAGCGTGCAGGATCGGGTCGGTGTGGAACGTGGTTGCTGTGGCGCTGCGGACGCGCTGCTCGTAGTCCTTGAGGGCTGCCGCGCGCTCGGGGGAGGGGGTGGCGCCGTCCACAATTTCGTCGGCGATGCGCACCACCGCGTAGAGGTTGCGGATGTCGGTTCGCTGCGGCTCGGGAAGTAGTCGCGTGGCGGCGCCGAAGCTCGTCGAATAGCTGCCAATGACCTCGCTCGCGGCGCGCCGTGCCATGTGGCTGTAGCGTTGCTGCGGGCTGGGGTGGGAGCGAAACATTGGTGGGCTTTCAGGTCATCGGAAGTGATTTTTCATAGTCTAGGCTACATGTGGACCCGCGGTGGGAGCCGTGCTGGGAATACCACGCGTGTAACTACTATATGTAGTATCACTTGCAGAAATATCACCCAAGGTATAGTGTCTTCTCTTGTAGCGCCGATCAAGACGGCGCGGGGAAAACTCCCGAAATAGTCTTCATTTTATGTAGAGAGAGAGCCCACAGGTTATGTCTATTACCGTTTACACCAAGCCGGCGTGCATGCAGTGCAAAGCAACTACCAAAGCACTCGAAAAAGCAGGGCTGGAGTACGACCTCGTAGATATCTCCGTCGACGACGAAGCGCGTGACTACGTCCTCGCGCTCGGCTACCTCCAGGCACCAGTCGTTGAGGTAAACGGCGAGCACTGGTCTGGGTTCCGCCCGGAGCGCATCCGTGGCCTGGCTGCGGCTTAACTCTTCCGACGTCTCACGCCGCTAGTGTTTTACACATTGGCGGCTCTTTTTATGTAGAGGGCATCCAACATGTTGATCGTGTACTTCTCGTCGTTGACAGAGACGACGAAGCGGTTCGTCGATAAGGTGAGGCTTCCGGCGCAGCGTATTCCGTTGCGGCGCACGGACCCAGCACCAATTATCGACGAGCCCTACGTCCTCATCTGCCCGACCTATGGCGGGGGCGTATCGATGACGCACGTGAACACCAAACCTGTCCCGCCGCAGGTCATCAAGTTTTTGAATGACGAACACAACCGCAGCTATATCCGTGGCGTCATCGCGTCTGGCAACTCCAACTTTGGCACGGACTACGGCCTGGCTGGTGACGTAATATCGGAGAAGTGCAACGTCCCGTACCTTTTCCGCTTTGAGCTGCTGGGTACTGATGACGACGTGCTTCGCGTGCGCAACCAGCTGATCGAGCACGCCGACCGCCTCGGTTTGCTGCCGCTGACCCCCGAGCAGGAAGACGCGCTAGAGTCGGTTGGGCAGCTGCCGGGGCAGGAAAACGCACAACGCTTAGCGCAACTGCGCGAGAAATATACAAATAAATACCGTAACGCCGATCGTTAATTAACACTGAAGCATCAAGAGGATATCTGTGTCTACGAACCCTATTCATGGCAAGAATGTGCCGGAGCCGGTCAACGAGGCTGACATGCTGGACTACCACACGCTCAACGCACTGCTGAACCTGTACGACGAAAACGGTCAGATCCAGTTCGATAAGGACCGCGAGGCTGCGAATCAGTTCTTCCTGCAGCACGTGAACCAGAACACGGTGTACTTCCACGACCTCGAAGAGAAGATGAAGTACCTGGTGGACAACAAGTACTACGAGCCCGAGGTTATTGAGGCATATGACTGGGAGTTCGTGAAGGACACGTTCAAGCGTGCGTATGCCTTTAAGTTCCGCTTCAAGTCCTTCCTGGGCGCGTACAAGTACTACACCTCGTACACCCTGAAGACATTCGACGGTCGCCGTTACCTCGAGCGCTTCGAGGACCGCGTGGCGATGACCGCGCTCTTCCTCGCTGACGGCAGGGAAGAGGTTGCATCCGCACTGGTCGATGAGATCATGACGGGCCGCTTCCAGCCAGCGACGCCGACGTTCCTCAACGCAGGCAAGGCGCAGCGCGGCGAGCTCGTGTCCTGCTTCCTGCTGCGCATCGAGGACAATATGGAGTCCATCGGCCGCGCGATTAACTCTTCGCTGCAGCTGTCGAAGCGTGGCGGCGGCGTGGCGTTGCTGCTATCGAACATTCGTGAGGCCGGCGCGCCAATTAAGCACATCGAGAACCAGTCTTCTGGCGTGATCCCAGTGATGAAGCTGCTCGAGGACTCCTTCTCCTACGCGAACCAGCTCGGTGCGCGTCAGGGTGCAGGTGCGGTCTACCTGAATGCGCACCACCCGGACATCATGAAGTTCCTGGACACCAAGCGCGAAAACGCTGACGAGAAGATTCGTATTAAAACGCTCTCGCTGGGCGTCGTCGTCCCAGACATCACCTTTGAGCTGGCGAAGCGTAACGACGACATGTACCTGTTCTCGCCGTACGACGTCGAGCGCGTCTACGGCGTTCCGTTCGCCGACATCTCCGTCACCGAGAAGTACGAAGAGATGGTGGAAGACCCGCGCATCCACAAGTCGAAGATTAATGCGCGTCAGTTCTTCCAGACGCTGGCGGAGATCCAGTTCGAGTCCGGCTACCCGTACATCATGTTCGAGGACACCGCGAACCGAGCGAACCCGGTCAAGACTGGCCGCATTAACATGTCCAACTTGTGCTCCGAGATCCTGCAGGTCAATTCCCCGTCGGAGCTCAACGCTGACCTGACGTACGCGAAGGTCGGCCACGATATTTCCTGCAACCTTGGCTCCTTGAACATTGCGATGGCGATGGATTCCGACGACTTCTCCCGCACCGTCGAGACCGCAATCCGCGGTCTTACGGCGGTGGCGGACAAGACGTCGATTGACTCGGTGCCGTCGATCCGTGAGGGTAACGACGCCTCCCACGCCATCGGCCTGGGCCAGATGAACCTGCACGGATTCCTTGGCCGCGAGCACATCCACTACGGCTCAGAGGAAGGCCTCGACTTCACGAACGCCTACTTCGCGGCCGTGATGTACGAGTGCATCAAGGCATCGCACAAGATCGCAGTGGAGACGGGCAAGAAGTTCGAAGACTTCGAGCGCTCCGAGTACGCCACCGGCGAGTTCTTCGACCGCTACAACCCGGAGGATTTCCAGCCGAAGACGGAGAAGGTCAAGGCGCTGTTCGAAAAGTCGACGATTGCAGTGCCGACGGCCGAAGAATGGGCAGCACTGAAAGAAGCGGTCGCTCGCGACGGCATCTACAACCGCTACCTGCAGGCAATCCCGCCGACCGGCTCGATTTCTTACATTAACAACTCAACCTCCTCGATCCACCCAATCGCGTCGAAGATCGAGATCCGTAAGGAAGGCAAGATCGGTCGCGTCTACTACCCGGCACCGCACCTGAACAACGAGAACACCGAGTACTTCGACGACGCCTACGAGATCGGCTTCGAGAAGATCGTCGACACCTACGCTGTCGCTACGAAATACGTCGACCAGGGCCTGTCGCTGACCCTGTTCTTCAAGGACACGGTGACGACGCGCGACCTGAACCGCGCGCAGATCTACGCATGGCGCAAGGGAATTAAGTCCCTGTACTACATCCGCCTGCGCCAGATGGCCCTGGAGGGCACCGAGATCGAGGGCTGCGTATCCTGCATGCTGTAAGCGCTGGTTGAGAACAGTGCTGGCTTAGAACTCGACGAAGCCGTCCACTCCGCGCAGAAGGCTCCAGGATGCGTTTTCTGCTCCTGTTGAGTCGCCGGATTGGATGGCTTCTGCCACTTTCAGGTGGTATGCCATTGCATCAAGGTGTGGGTCGTTCGGCATGATGCCGTAGCGGGTGCGCCCTTCAAGCACGTACAGAATGGGAAGGGTGAGGGTGCTAAACATCTCGTTGCCGGAGCACTCCAATATTAAGGTGTGAAAACGTTTATCCGCCTCGAGGAACGCGTCCGTGTTGCCCTGTCCAGCTTCGGAGAGCTCCATGAGCTGTTCGGCGAGCGCCTTGAGTTCCTGTGCTTGTTCCTTCGTTGCGTTCGTCGCTGCGAGCGCTGCTGCGACCGGCTCGACTGCCTTGCGCAACTGGTCGAGTGACACGATCTGCTTCGCTCGGTGCGCTTCGCTGCTGAGACGCCAACGGATCACCGCCTGGTCAAAGACAGCCCAGTGTTCTTCCGGCAGCACCTTAATGCCGACTCTGCGAGAGGAGCTCACAAGCCCGAGCTGCTCCAGCGCGCGCATTGCCTCACGCGCGACTGTGCGCGAAATCCCAAACCGGCTGGAAAGATCCTGGAGCGTAAAGCGCTCTCCCGGCGCCATTGTCCCCGATACAATCTCGCCCCCAAGCTCGTCGAGCACCTTGGTCAGAAGAGGTCCTTCGGCGGATTCGGCAGGATCGAGGGTGAGAGGCATGCTATTCATCCTTTTTCTCGTATCGGAGAGTTTGAATTGAGACTATTAATCAGCATAACCCCGGCTGTGAACTACAACGCAACGAGTCGGGCATGGGTGGGGGTAGGAGGGGGTGAATCCTAAGGAGAAAGCGCTGTAGGGAACTGGTCGCGTTTGGCGAAAGTCAAAGTCGGCTGTCCGGAATGTACCCCCGCCAAGTGTCCGCCGCGCGGACAATCGCAACCGGCGCCGCTGCGTAGAGGCGCTTGCGCTAAGATGGGCGCCATGACTGAAGAGTATCTTGGCTACCTGCAGGCTCATAAGGAGCCGATGAAGGCGATTAACTGGAACGAAATCCCTGATGAGAAGGACCTCGAGGTGTGGGACCGCCTCACGGGTAACTTCTGGCTCCCAGAAAAGATTCCTGTTTCGAATGACATTCCGAGCTGGAACACGCTGACTGATGATGAGCAGCTTTCCACGATGCGCGTGTTCGCAAACCTGACGCTACTGGATACGCTGCAGGGCACCGTCGGTGCGGTATCTCTGCTGCCGGACGCGAAGACGCTGCACGAAGAGGCCGTCTATACGAATATTGCGTTCATGGAGTCCGTACACGCCAAGTCCTACTCGAACATTTTCATGACGCTGGCGTCCACTCCGCAGATTAATGAGGCGTTCCGCTGGACAGAAGAAAACAAAGAGGTGCAGCGCAAGGCTAAGATTGTAGAGTCCTACTACCGTGGCGACGACCCAATGAAGAAGAAGGTCGCCTCCGTCATGCTGGAGTCCTTCCTCTTCTACTCGGGCTTCTACCTGCCTTTGAACTGGGCGGTGCACTCGAAGCTGACGAACACCGCGGACATTATCCGCCTGATCATCCGCGATGAGGCCGTGCATGGTTACTACATTGGTTACAAGTATCAGGTTGGTCTGCGCGACGAGTCCCCGGAGCGCCAGGAGGAGCTCAAGGAGTACGCCTTCGATATTCTCTACGACCTGTACGAGAACGAGATTCAGTACACGGAAGATATCTACGATCCGCTGGGCTGGACCGAGGACGTGAAGCGTTTCCTGCGCTACAACGCGAACAAGGCCCTCAATAACCTGGGCTACGAGGGGCTTTTTCCGGTCGATGAGGCTCGCGTTTCGCCGGCGATCCTGGCGTCGCTATCGCCAAACGCGGATGAGAATCACGACTTCTTCTCTGGCTCGGGTTCCTCGTACGTCATTGGCAAGGCCGAGGAGACCGAGGACGATGACTGGGACTTCTAACCCAGTCAGCTGAGTGCTTTTCGACGCCACTTCGTGCCACCGCAGCAGTTTGCGGTGGCACGTTTTTCGTTTCCGGACGTAAACATGCCCAAACTTTGGGTTGATACTAAACGGGGGACGTGTGTGGGGGAGTTTCGAAACGTTGCGAGCGTACTGGCTTGTGCTATGCGTTTGGTGGCTGCTGTGACTGTTGGTGTTTCGGCAGGTAACTCATGGTGGCTGTTGTCAGGCCTTGGCAGGGGTGCGAGGTGGACGTTGGGGAAAGGCCCGGAAAGGCTGGCAAATGTATGGGCGCGTCACTTAAGATGATGCGGTATCACAATTAGCTTTCGTGTACCTGTTTTGTGTGCGAAAGTTACAGTCAGGAGGAACGAATGACCGCTGTGGCGCCAAGGCTGGAGACAAAAGTCCAGTCGACACGTCCGGAGCCAACTGGCAATGGCCGGATTGGCTCTCAGATTTATAAGCAGCTCACCACGACAGACCACAAAGAGCTGGGCATCATGTACATCATCATGTCCTTCATCTGGTTCTTCGTTGGTGGCTTGATGGCTCTGCTGATCCGTGCTGAGTTGTTCAGCCCGGGCCTGCAGTTCCTGTCCAACGAGCAGTTCAACCAGCTGTTTACCATGCACGGCACCGTGATGCTGCTTGCGTTCGGTACGCCAGTTGTGTGGGGCTTCGCTAACTATGTCCTGCCGCTGCAGATCGGCGCGCCGGATGTGGCGTTCCCACGTCTGAACGCATTCGGATTCTGGATTACCTCCGTTGGCGTGTTCGCGATGCTGGCTGGGTTCTTGACCCCGGGTGGTGCGGCTGACTTCGGCTGGACCATGTACATGCCGCTTGCTGACGCAACGCACACCCCATCCGTATCCGCGAACCTGTGGATCGTCGGTGTGGGCGCAACCGGTATCGGTACCGTCGCATCCGCGATCAACATGCTGACCACCGTGCTCACCATGCGTGCGCCAGGCATGACGATGTTCCGTATGCCAGCGTTCACCTGGACCGTGTTCGTCACCTCGATCATCGCGCTGATGATCTTCCCGCTGCTGCTCGCTGCTGCACTGGGCGTGCTGTACGACCGCCTGCTGGGTGGCCACATTTACGACACCGCAAACGGCGGCGCAATCCTGTGGCAGCACCTGTTCTGGTTCTTCGGACACCCTGAGGTGTACGTCCTGGCGTTGCCGTTCTTCGGCATCATCTCTGAGATCATCCCGGTCTTCTCCCGTAAGCCAATGTTCGGCTACATCGGCCTGATCTTTGCAACGCTCGCGATTGCTGGCCTGTCGATGGCTGTGTGGGCGCACCACATGTTCGCAACCGGTGCAGTTCTGCTTCCGTTCTTCTCCTTCATGACCTTCCTGATTTCCGTCCCAACCGGCGTGAAGTTCTTCAACTGGGTGGGCACGATGTGGAACGGACACATCACCTTTGAGACTCCGATGCTGTGGGCGATGGGCTTCCTGTTCACGTTCCTCTTCGGTGGCCTGACCGGTATTATGCTGGCTTCGCCACCGCTGGACTTCCAGCTGCATGACTCCTACTTCGTGGTTGCGCACTTCCACTACACCCTGTTCGGTACCGTGGTGTTCTCCGCAATCGCTGGTGTCTACTTCTGGTTCCCGAAGATGACCGGCCGCATGCTGGACGAGCGCCTGGGCAAGATCCACTTCTGGTTCACGTTCATCGGTTTCAACATGACCTTCCTGGTCCAGCACTGGCTGGGCAACATGGGTATGCCACGCCGCTACGCTGACTACCTGGATACCGACGGCTTCACGCTGCTGAACCAGATCTCCACGGTCGGCTCTTTCATCCTGGGCATCGGTATGCTGCCGTTCATCTGGAACGTCATCAAGTCCTGGCGTTACGGCGAGATTGTTACCGTGGATGACCCATGGGGCTACGGCAACTCGCTCGAGTGGGCAACCTCCTGCCCGCCACCGCGCCACAACTTCACCGCGCTGCCACGTATCCGCTCCGAGCGTCCTGCGTTCGAGCTGCACTACCCGCACATGGTCGAGCAGCTGCGCCGCGAGGCTCACAGCAACCACAAGGCTGATACGCCAGCAACGTGGAAGGGCACGAACTCCGGGAAGTAGCCAAATGGTGAATCCCTCATCCTGACAGATCACACCCCTCATCGGTTTTCCGATGAGGGGTTTTGTGTTGCTCAAAAGTGCTACTCTCATCACAGTCAGCCAGTAACACGAAGGAGCACACCACCAATGACGGCGTTTGAGGTAGAGCTGCAAGCAGGTCTCAAGCCTGCGGTTATCACCGCGTCGGGCCCAGACCGCCCGGGCGTTTCGGGTTCGTTTTTCACAACCCTGTCGCGCCACAATGTCCAGTTGCTCGACGTGGAGCAGACGGACTTCCGAGGGCGCCTGATGCTGGCAGCGTTCGTGGGCATGGACCCAAACGACTTGGTGGATATCGAGCGTGAGCTGCGCGTCGCCCTGTGGGACTATGGTCAGCGCGTCACCATCGAAACGGATGTCTCCGCCCGCGCGGACCAGCGCCCGCGTTCCACGCACGTGGTGGTGGTCCTTGGCAACCCGGTTACGGCTGAGGCGGTGTCACGGCTGGGGACGGAGTTGGCGTCGGTAGGCGCAAACATTGACACGATTCGCGGGATCGCGCAGTACCCGGTGACAGGTTTGGAGCTGTGCATTACGATCCCGAATTACTCGCCGGGTGACGGGCAGGAGATCCGCAAGAAGCTCGCGGAGATCTCAGCAGAGCTGGGGATTGATCTCGCGATGGAACACGCGGGCTTGCACCGCAGGATGAAGCGCCTGGTGTGCTTCGACTGTGACTCGACCTTGATCACTGGCGAGGTCATCGAGATGCTGGCTGCGCACGCGGGACGTGAGGCTGAGGTCGCTGCTGTGACTGAGCGCGCGATGCGCGGCGAATTGGACTTTGAGGAGTCGCTGCGCGAGCGAGTGAAGGCACTGGCGGGGCTCGACGCGTCGGTGATTGAGCAGGTGGCGAAGGACATTGTGCTCACGCCTGGAGCGAGGACCACGATCCGCACATTGAACTCGATGGGGTACCGCACCGCAGTGGTGTCCGGTGGGTTCATTCAGGTGCTGGAGGGCCTGGCGGAGGAGCTGGAGCTCGACTACGTGCGCGCGAACACCCTCGAAATTGAGGATGGCAAGCTGACCGGTCGGGTGATCGGCAAGGTGGTGGACCGCCAGGCGAAGGCGGAGTTCCTGCGCGAGTTTGCTGAGGACAGCGGCCTGCGCATGGACCAGACGATCGCGGTGGGCGATGGCGCGAACGACATCGATATGCTCTCTGTCGCTGGTCTGGGCATTGCGTTTAATGCGAAGCCGGCGTTGAAGGAGATCGCGGACGCGTCGGTGAACCACCCGTTCCTGGACGAGGTGCTCTACATGATCGGCATCCCGCGTGACGAGATCGACGACTCGAATGAACGCCAGGGCATCGATGGTCGCGTCGCTCTGACAAACCGCGAAGCATGAGCAGACAGTTAGCTTGGCAGCTCCTGCACGAGCGCACCAGCGCTGACTACCGGCAGCGCACCGAGGACCCGCGCGACCCCGAGACGGTGCAGGCGATGCAGCTGGTGATCAACCTGCCGAAGCAGGACCCGCCGGCACGTAACGCCGTGCTAGTCGACGCCGCCCGCGCCACCGTCGCTGTCTGTCTCGCGGAACAAGCGGGCGAGCCCGGGCCGTGGCGGGAGCACCTGCAGCGCTGGTACGACCACCGCATCCGCAAGGTGACTCGACGGGCGCGAAACAAGGCGTGGTTGGATGTGCAGGAGGTGCCCGGGGTGACGGTCGGGTCGGTGCGGGCGTTTGTGCCATCCGCGGTGTGCGACGTGCCACACGAGGTATCGAAGCTGCAGATCAAGGGGACGGACCTGCCGATGGAGCCGGTGGAGGGGCAGGTGGGGGCGTCGACACCTGTGATTGTGGTGGGTGCTGGGCTCGAGATGTCTGCGGGGAAGGCGGCCGCACAGGTGGGGCATGCCTCAATGCTGCTTGCTGCGCAGCGCCCGCTCGAGTGGGTGCAGGCGTGGGCCGAGGACGGCTTCCCGCTGAGTGTCCGCGAGGCGGACAGCGGCGTGTTTGCGGAGTGCTTGGCGTACGCGCGCGAACACGACGGCGTGGTGGTCGCCGACGCAGGGTTCACGGAGGTCGCGCCAGGCTCGGTGACGGCGCTGGCGTTTAGCGCGCTGCCACCAAGCGTTTTAGCGCGCCTCTGACGGTATCGGGGTTGGTGGTCTCCCAGAAGGCTGGGAGGCTGCGGCGCAGGAAGGACCCGTAGCGCTTCGTCACTAAGCGGTTGTCGAGCACAGCGACGACGCCGCGGTCACTGACCGAGCGCAGCAGGCGGCCCGCGCCCTGCGCCATGAGGAGTGCTGCATGCGTGGCGGAGACCTCCATGAACCCGGAGCGCCCGGCAGCATCCGCGGCGTTGGCACGTGCCTGCAACAGCGGATCGTCGGGGCGGGGGAACGGGATGCGGTCGATGATGACAAGCGACAGGGAACGGCCGGGGACGTCGACACCCTGCCAGAGGGTCAGCGTGCCGAACAGGCAGCTGTTCTCGTTGCGGGCGAACTTGTCCACGAGCGCGCCGGTGGAGTCTTCGCCCTGCAACATGATGTCGAAGGGGAGGCGTGTGCGCATCGCCTCCGCGGCCTGCTGGGCGGCGCGGCGCGAAGAGAAGAGACCGAGCGTGCGACCGCCGGCAGCGGTGATGAGCTCGGCGATCTCATCGAGCGTCGCGTCCGACAGGCCGTCGCGGCCAGGTGCAGGCAGGTGCTTGGCGGTGTAGAGGATGCCGGACTTCGCCGGGTCGAAGGGGGTGCCGGCGTCGAGGCTGTCCCATGTCTTGTCCGGAAGACCCCAGGAGGCCGCCATGGCGTTGAAGTTCCCGCCGACAGTCAACGTGGCTGAGGTGAGCACCACGGTGTGTTCGCCGAAGAGCTTCTCCCGCAGCAGGGCGGCGACGGAGAGTGGCGCGACGGCCACGGAGTCGTCGTACTTGTCGGAGCGCGTCAGCCACACCACGTCGTAGTGCTTGGCTGGGTCGTCCTCGTCGAAAACTTCGAGGATGCGGACGGTGGCGTCGTGCAGGTCCTCGAGGTGGTTCTTGAGGTTGCCGCGCTCGGCAGCGGTTTCTGGGTCGTTCGCGGCCTCGCCCTCGGGGGCGTCCGCGATGGCGTTGCGTGTGCGCCACAGTGCATCGCGGACACCGGTGAAGGCGCCGCGCGCGGGATCGGAGATGCGCTCCCAGCGGCCGGGCTCCTCCAGAGCGAGCGCCGCGCTGAAGTCGTCGGCGACGTCTTCGAGGATCGCCTTATCCGCACCGAGCTTGCCCGCACGCCGCGCAGCGAGCGTCAGTGCGCGTGCGGACAGCTCGTTGGTTGCTACGGAGGTGATGCGCCCGTCGAGCTCGTGGGCCTCGTCGATGATGACGACGTCGTGCTCCGGCAGTACGTCAACGTCTGCGAGGGCGTCGATAGCTAGCAGCGCATGGTTGGTTACCACCACGTCGACGGAGCGGGTCTTCTCCCGCGCAAGCTCGGCGAAACATTCGTCGCCGTGCGGGCAGCGGCTCGCTCCCAGGCACTCGTTGGAAGTAACGGACACCTGGCGCCACGCCAAATCGGGTACGCCGGGTTCGAGGTCGTCGCGGTCGCCGGTCTCGGTGTCCTGCGCCCACTCGGCCACCCGCTTGACGTGTTTGCCCAGCCAGGAAATGTCGTCTTCCTCGATGAGCGCCTCCGGTGTCTCCTCGTCTAGCCCGATTTTGTGCAGGCAGACGTAGTTGTTGCGGCCCTTCTGGATCGCGAAGGTTGGACGGCGCTCCAAAAGCGGTTCGAGGGCGTCGGCGAGCCGGGGCAGGTCGCGCTCGACGAGCTGGCGTTGCAGCGCGATGGTGGCTGTCGATACGACGACGGTGCTGTCCGACTGCTGCGCGTGCCGAATCGCGGGGATGAGGTAGGCGAGCGACTTGCCGGTGCCAGTGCCAGCCTGCACGGCGAGGTGGCGTCCGGCATCGATCGCTTTGGTGACGGCCTTCGCCATCGCGACCTGCCCGGGGCGCTCTGCGCCACCGAGGGCGGCGACGGCGGCCGCGAGCAGGTCTTCGGTCGTTTGGGCGAAAGGCTGGTCACTCACATCGGGAAAGTCTACCTACTCGGTGGGCTCAGGGAAGCCGACGAAGCGCGTCGGGATCGCCGCATCGCCCTTCGCCAGCGCCAAGCCCTCCCACGGCAGGGTGGTGCGAGCGGTATTGTGCAGCTCGCGGGCAGCCTCGAGCTCGTCATGCTTGTCGACGACCTCTCCGTCTCGAATCAGTGGTACCACCAGGTCACGGTACTCGAGGGCTGGCTTCGTATCGATTTCCGCGCGCAGCGGGTAGATGAGCTCCGCCACCGCGACGCCGGAGGCGCGGTAGGCGCGCTTGGCCAGCTTCGCGCCGCCGTAGGTGCGCTTCCCGGAGGAACGCTTGGCCACAGGGTGGCCGTCGACCTCTACAAGCTTGTACACCAGCGTGGCCGTCGGCGCGCCGGAGCCGGTGACCACCGAGGTGCCGACGCCGAAGCCGTCGACAGGGTCGCCGCGCAGGCCCGCGATGGCGAACTCGTCAAGGTCTGAGGAGACGATGATCTTGGTGTTGAACGCGCCGGCCTCGTCGAGCTGGGCGCGCACGCGGCGCGACACGATGCCCAGGTCGCCGGAGTCGATGCGGATCGCGCCCAGCTCAGTGCCCGCGACCTCGAGTGCGTGCTCGATGCCCTTGGTGATGTCGTACGTATCGACGAGCAGCGTGGTGTCCTTGCCCAGGCTTTCGACCTGTGCCTTAAACGCGGAGACCTCGTCGGGGCGGCCCTCTTCGTCGACGTGCAGCAGCGTCCACGCGTGGGCGGCGGTGCCGGAGGCCGGGATGCCGTATCGGTAGGAGGCTTCCATGTTGGAGGTGCCGACGAACCCCGCGATGTAGGAGGCACGCGCAGCAGAGACCGCTGCCTGCTCGTTGGTGCGTCGCGAGCCCATCTCTATGATCGGGCGGCCATCAGCTGCCGTGACCATGCGGGACGCGGCGGAGGCCACCGCGGAGTCGCCGTTGAGGATCGACAGGATGACTGTCTCCAGGATCACGCACTCGGCGAAGGTGCCGCGCACTGTCATGATGGGGGAGTATGGGAAGTAAATGTCGCCCTCGCGGTAGCCATCGACCTGGCCGGAGAACGAGTAGTCCCGCAGATATTCCTTGGCCTCGTCAGAGAGGAAGTCGAGCGCGTCGATTTGCGCGTCGGTGAAACGGAAGTTCTGGATGGCGTCGACAACTCGGGCGGTGCCTGCGACGACGCCGTAGCGGCGGTCATTCGGCAGGCGGCGGGTAAAGACCTCGAAGGCGCACTGCCTGTGTGCGGTGCCGTCTTGAATGGCGGCGTCGAGCATGGTCAGCTCATACATGTCCGTCAGGAATGCCGTCGAGTAGTTGGGGTGGGCCTGGTTTTCAGTCATGTTCGATGAGTGTAGTGCGTAGACGGGACTGCTGGGTGCATTAGCACACAATGCTTGCGGGCGTCGTGTTTCTGAAGCAGGTAAGGTGGTGCACATGAAAAAGACAGGAATTGTAGCGATGAGTTCGCCAATGGCGTCTCCTGAGCTCGACGAAGCCATCGACGTCGAGGTTGCGACGAGCGAAAACCTGCCGTGGATGTGCATAGTGTGGGACGACCCCGTCAACCTGATGAGCTATGTCACCTACGTTTTTCAAACAGTCTTGGGCTACGACCGCAAGCGCGCCCAGGAGCTCATGATGCAGGTGCACACCGAGGGGAAAGCGGTGGTGTCCTCTGGTGAAAAAGACAAGGTCGAGGGCGACGTGAAGAAGCTGCACACCGCTGGCCTCTGGGCAACAATGCAGCAGGCCGGATAGGCCAGGGCAAGGAGAGAGTAGCGAATGCAAGCTTGGCGGAAGAAGAAGGGCCTGTTGCGCTCAGGCATCAAATTTACGACGCTGTTTGACCCCCTCGAGCGCGAGATCATCGGGGACTTGACGGCGACGGTGTCCGAGGCGTTGATCGCTAGGGCGCAGTCCGCGCCGCGCGACGAGTTCTCGGAGATGATGGGGCTGTCTGTGGGCCACTCCGAGGCGCCGACGGACCCGAAGCTAGCCCGCCTGCTGCCGGACTTTGAGCGGGAGCAGGACGAGGAGTTCGAGGGCGACAACGGCCTGCTTCGCAGCTTGCACGAAAACGACATCATCAAGGCGAAGCTGACCAACCTGCAGGTGGTCAACGAGGCGCTGGGCCCAACCGGTGGCGTTGAGGTGACCATCGAGGAAGAGGAGGCACACCAGTTCCTGGCGGCGCTCAACGACATGCGCCTGTACGTCTCGGCCGACGACCGCGGCGGCGAGGCCGCCGAGCAGCAACGCGCGCAGCTCATCGAGTGGCTGGCGTTCTGTCAGGAGTCGCTGCTGCAGGCGATGATGGGCGAGTAAGCATATGACGCAACCTCCACACGCACCGAGGCCAGGCTGGGGCTACGGCCAGACTGGGCAGCCGGGTTACGGCAAGCCCTTCGACCGGCCGTTCTCGCACCCGGACCAGCAGCTTGCCGCGTTTGGCGTCGACCCTGCGATGGACCCTGCCGCGCAGCGCAAGAGCAAGTTCAAGCAGCAGCGCAGAACCGGGCTGCTGTTCGCCCTCGGCTACATCGCGATTATCTGGGCCGTGCACATCCTGAACATGGCGGTGTTCGGCGGAGGGCTGAATAACTTTGGCGTGCACCCGCTGGACCTGACCAGTATCTGGCACATCTTCACCTCGCCGCTGCTGCACGCTGACCTGGACCACCTGATCGGTAACACCGGCTTGGGCGCGCTCTTTGCGTTCCTGGTGGGATACTCCGGCAAGCGGGTGTTCTGGGAGGTCACCGCGTTCGTGGTGCTGGTTGGCGGGATCGGCACCTGGTTGTTCGGCGGCATCGGCACGAACCACATTGGCGCCTCGGGCCTGGTCTACGGCTGGCTGGCGTACCTGCTGGTACGCGGCTTCTTTAACAAATCGGCAGGCCAGGTGCTGCTGGGCGTCATCCTCGGGTTTACGTACTCGGGCCTGATGTGGGGCGTGCTCCCACTGGTCGAAGGTGTCAGCTGGCAGGCCCACCTCTTTGGAGCGATTGGCGGCATGGCGGCAGGCATGATTATCACCTCGGACGACCCGCCGGAGCTCGCGATGAAGAAAGCGCAGAAGAAACAGCGCAAGAATCCGAATCAGCCCTATGGGCTAGGATGATGTGACGTGAAAACGCTCGAGAACAATGCTCCTATCGGTCTTTTCGACTCTGGCGTGGGCGGACTGACGGTAGCCCGCGCCGTCATCGACCAGCTGCCCAACGAGTCGATGATCTACATCGGCGATACCGCGAACAGCCCGTACGGGCCACAACCGATTGCGCAGGTGCGCCAACACGCGATGCGTATCGCCGACGAACTGGTGTCGCGTGGCTGCAAGATGCTGGTCATCGCCTGCAACACGGCCACTTCCGCATTCTTGCACGACGCCCGCGAGCGCTACGACATCCCAGTTGTTGAGGTGATTCAACCAGCGGTGCGGCGCGCAATCGCGACGACGCGAAATAACAAAATTGGTGTCATCGGTACGCAGGGCACCATCACCTCCGGGGCCTACCAGGACCTGTTCGCGCTCAACTCAAATTTGGAGGTGACGGCCACCGCCTGCCCGCGGTTCGTCGAGTTCGTGGAGCGCGGCGTGACGTCGGGCCCGGAGATCCTCAGCATTGCCAAGGAGTACTTGGCACCGCAGCGCGAAGCGGGCGTCGATACGCTGGTGCTGGGCTGCACCCACTATCCGCTCCTCTCTGGCATCGTGCAGCTTGCAGTGGGGGACGACGTCACACTCGTGTCCTCCGCGGAGGAGACTGCGAAGGACGTGCTCCGCATCCTCACTGAGCGCGACTTGCTGGCTGATCCCGAGGTGGAACCAACGCGAACCTTTGAATCCACCGGCGACCCGGCAGTGTTTGACTCCCTCGCGACGCGCTTCCTTGGGCCGATGGTGCACGCCGTAAACCACCCCATGAGCTAGGCCACAGCTGCCGGTTTTTACTGACATGGCTACAAAACTGAGCGTTTTTAGTGGAAACGTTAGAAATTGCGTAGTTTTCATGGCACAGTAATTCCATGAAGTTGACCATTCTCGGGTGTTCAGGGAGTTTAGGCGCCCCCGGTAATCCCGGCTCGTCCTATGTGATCAGTACTCCGGGCAACCCGGACATACTGATGGACTTTGGGCCAGGCGCCTTGGCTGCAATGCAGACGCGCGAGGAAATGGATCCTTCCAACGCGCACCTGATTTTTTCGCACCTGCACGCGGATCACTGCTCTGACGTGCCCTCGCTGCTGGTATGGCGACGCTACCACCCGGAGAAGCCCGCGGAGAGCGCGCATAAGCTGTACGGCCCAGGCCACGCTGCGACGCACTTTGGCCGCATGGCTGCGAACACCGCCGACGAGGTCGACGACATCAGTGACACCTTTGACGTACACACGTGGAGCCCCCGAACCCCGGTTGAGATAGATGGCGTGCAGGTCACCCCGTTCCCGGTGGATCACCCGGCGCAGGAATCGCACGCGCTGCGGGTCACGTGCAAGAAGACCGGCGCGACGCTGGTCTACTCGGGCGATAGCGGGGTCACGCCTAACCTAGTCGAGGCGGCCCGCGACGCAGATCTCTTCCTCTGCGAGGCCGCCTGGGGTCCGACATCCGAGGGGATGGCGCCCGGCATGCACCTGTCTGGTGAAGAAGCGGGGCGGATTGCGCGCGAAGCGGGCGTCAAGAAGCTCGTGGTTGTGCACATCCAGCCGTGGGCGGACCAGCAGGCCACGCTTGAGGCCGCTGCGCGCGAGTTCGGCGGGCCGACGGTGCTCGGCAAGCCCGGCGCCTGCTTCGAGCTGTAACGCAGTGCGTTACCCTGGAGGGCATGACAACTTCTGATTTTCTGCGCGCAGACGGGCGCGCGCTCGACGAAATGCGCCCGGTGCGTATCACCCGCTCGTTTACCTCGAACCCGGCAGGTAGCGTCCTTGTAGAGTTCGGCAACACCCGCGTCATGTGCACCGCCTCCATCGAGGAAGGCGTGCCGCGCTTCAAGAAGGATTCCGGCGAAGGTTGGCTGACCGCCGAATACTCCATGCTCCCGGCCGCAACCCACGAGCGCATGCCACGCGAATCGATGCGTGGCAAGGTGAAGGGCCGCACCCACGAGATTTCCCGCCTGGTCGGGCGTTCGCTGCGCGCTGCGGTGGACCTGCGCCAGCTGGGGGAGAACACGATCCAGCTCGACTGCGACGTCCTCCAAGCCGACGGCGGCACCCGCACCGCCTCCATCACCGGCGCGTACGTCGCGCTTGCGGACGCCATCTCCGTACTCAAAGAGCGCGGTGTCGTACCGGGTGAGCCGCTGCTCGCGCCAGTCGCCGCAGTCTCCGTAGGGATTATCGACGGCCGCGTTTGCCTCGACCTGCCGTACGAAGAAGACTCCCGCGCTGAAGTTGACCTCAACGTAGTGATGCAGGAGGGCGATAACTTCGTCGAAATTCAGGGCACCGGCGAGCACGGCCTGTTCGGCCGCGAGGAGCTCAACCAGATGCTCGACGTGGCACAGAAGGGCTTGAACGAGCTCATCCAGGCGCAGAAAGCCGCGCTGGCATGACGGTAAGGGTGCTGGTTGCGTCCAATAACGCAAAGAAGCTCAAAGAACTTCAGCAGGTACTCGACGACTGCGGCATCGACGGCGTGGAACTCGTCGCCCTCGGTGAGGTGGAGCCGTACCCGGAGCCGAAAGAAGACGGGCTGACGTTTGAGGAGAACGCGCTGATCAAGGCGCGCGCCGGGGTAGCAGCCACCGGGCTGCCATGTGTGGCGGACGATTCCGGCCTGGCTGTCGCCGCGCTCAACGGGATGCCCGGCGTGCTCTCCGCCCGCTGGTCCGGGCATACCGGGCCGCACGGCGCCGTAGACACCGACACCGCGAACAACAACTTGTTGCTCGCGCAGATGGCGGACATCGCTCAGCGTGACGCGGCGTTCGTGTCCTGCTGTGCGCTCGTGACCCCGCAAGGCGAGGAGTTCACCGCCGAAGGCCGCTGGGAGGGTAGCCTGCTCGAAGCGCCGAAGGGCGAGCACGGCTTCGGCTACGACCCCATCTTCCAACCCGCTGACACCCCCGGCCGCTCGTCGGCGCAACTCAGCCCGGAAGAGAAAAACGCCCGCTCACACCGTGGGACGGCGTTGCGGGCGCTTGCACCGCACATCGCGGCGTTGCGTAGTTAGGCGTGGGCAGCTAGCGCAGCTGGAACGTGCGCGTGACCTCGTTGCGGCGCTTCGCCTCCACCCAGAATGACAAGAAGGGGACGACGCCAGAAATCGCGGTCACCGCCCACGTCTGCGCAGCCCAACGCGCCTTCAGCCCCAGGTTCAGCGAGGTGACCAGGAACAGGATGTACGCCAGCCCGTGCACGCGCGCCACCCATTCCAGCATGGACACGTCCATGTGCAGGAGGTACTGCATGATCATGCGCGCGCACAGGAGCAGCAGCAGAATGCCTGTTGTCCACGCTGCGACAGAGAACGCCGTGAGCGCCTGCTTCACTCTGCGCTGACGCTCCGGGTGAATCTTGGGTGCGGCTTCATTTGGCTGCGGCTGAGTCATACGTTCAGGCCTCTTACTTTCTGTTCGGTTCGCTCTTTGGTTCGCTGTTTGGTTCCGTCGAATTACGACGGCGTGGTGCGAGCATTGAGTTGTATTCTTCCACATCGAGCGTAGGGCGTTCCGGCAGGAAATCCTCATCGATTTCCACCGGCTCACGACTCCCGTCCGCACCGTAGCGTGCAAGGTCCGCCTCGTAGAGCTCATCCATCGAGCCCGATGCGTTCAGCGCGTCAATCTTTTCGTTTTCCATCCTCAACCCCGCCTTGTAGGCGTAGACGAAAAACGCACCAAAGAACGGCCACTGCAATGCGTAACCCAGGTTTTGGAACGTGCCCGTCCCGGACTGGTAGCGGGTCCACTGCCAGTACGCCAGCAGACAGCACGTAATCACCGCGGCGATCAGCAACACGATGTGCCACGCGCGAACCCGAACGTGCCGACGCTTCGGCGCGCCCTCTTCACCTGGGAAACTGTTCTGCTCGCTCACAGTGCCACAGTCTAGCAACACCACTAATCGACGCCTCCTCCGACAAGGTTGTCGCCCCGATGTTTGCTCCGTGTTTGTGGGTGTCCACGGGGCGGACACATTTGGCGTCTTGCCGCTGACAGGTGGAGCAGATCGCGTGTCCGCGCGGCGGACAACGGGGGAGTGGATCCTGTGTCCGCGGGGTGGAAGATGAAAAGGGGGTTGTGTGTCCGCGCGGCGGACACATTTGATGTCTTGCCGC
>NZ_JAGPYT010000018.1:0-22135 GCF_024453995.1 Corynebacterium sp. CCUG 51687
AGACAGCGCCGATGCCGCGTGCATTGATGATGCATTGTTAACCATGAATCTGGCCCACAACCACTTGACACAGAGCGAGCCGACCAGCCACCTGGGGAAACGTCAACGGCGCCTCCAAAAACCAGGAATTTGGTGTCACACGATCCAGCACAAGCACCAAATTCCCCCTCACACCCGAGCTGAACTGGGGAAATGCAAAACCCGCGCCCCAAAAGCAGGAATTTGGTGCGCGGCTTGGGCTCTACGCGTCCCGCGCCTCAGTCAACAGCACGCCGATCACCCACAACGCCACGGCCCACACGGCGAAGATGCCGAGGGAGGCGCCGAGCTCCCAGTGTTGGGTGGGTTGGTTCATCATGAAGGCGATGAGGTTGTTGAAGGGCAGGAACTTGGCAACGTCTTGGCCGTATTTGGGGATGAACCCGACGATGGTCTCCAGGAGGAGCATCATGGACAGGCCGATCACGATGGCGGCGGACGTGTTGCGGACGATCCAGCCGACGCCCTGGGTGAACAGGGTGAGCAGCGCCATGCCGAGGGGTACTGCCCAAAGGGC
Source organism: Corynebacterium sp. CCUG 51687 (assembly GCF_024453995.1). Lineage (NCBI taxonomy): Bacteria > Bacillati > Actinomycetota > Actinomycetes > Mycobacteriales > Corynebacteriaceae > Corynebacterium > Corynebacterium sp. CCUG 51687. The sequence continues at coordinate 557 of NZ_JAGPYT010000018.1, forward strand.
GCGCTGGGTGGCGCTATTTGTGGTCCAGCCTGCGGGGACGGCGGTGGTGAGGTCGGCGAGGATGAACGCCACGACCACGGCCAGCAGCGTCGCAACCACAACGCCGACGACGCCCACTACGACTTTGGCCAGGGCGACTTGCCAGCGTTGGGGTGTGAGGCGGAAGTTGGTAGCGGGGATGCCGAATCGGTATTCGGTGGTGACGGTCATGGCGGCCTGCACGATGACGACGATCCCGATGGTCATGGAGACGGTCGAGACGACGGTCAGGGGTGTGTAGGGCATGCCGGAGGTGTTGGCCAGCCAGCCGAAGAGTGCGCCGTAGATGCCGGCGACGATGATCATGGCGGCGCTGGTCCACCAGAAGGAGCGGGTGCTGCGGAGTTTGGTCCACTCGGAAAGTATGAGGTTCATGGTTACTTGCCCTCCTGGACTGAGTGTTCGAAGCGGGATGCGAACTGTTCGGTGCCTTCAGTGGATTGGATGTAGGCGTCTTCGAGGGAGGCGTGGTGTTCGCTGAGTTCGGTGAGGATGACGCCGGCTTCGAAGGCGATGCGCCCGATCGTTTCGGGGGTGGCGTCGTTGATGGTGAGGTTGGGTCGGCCGTCGGCGTCGGTGCCTGGGCTGATGGTGGCGCCCGGCGCGCCTGCCTCCACGGCCACCCGCAACGCCCCCAAGCCATCGTCCAAAGCACGCACCACAACGCGGGAGCCGGAGTGGGCCTTGATGAAGTCGTGGACGGAGGTATCGGCGACGAGTTTGCCCTTGCCGATCACGATGAGGTGGTCGGCGGTCTGCGCCATCTCGGCGAGGAGGTGAGAGGACACCAGGATGGTGCGGCCTTCCTGGGCGAGCGCGCGCAGCAGGGAGCGGACCCAGCGGATACCTTCCGGGTCGAGGCCGTTGACGGGTTCGTCGAGGATGAGGTATTCGGGGTCGCCGAGCAGGGCCGCGGCGATGCCGAGGCGCTGCCCCATGCCGAGGGAGAACCCGCCGACCTTCTTGCCCGCCACGTCGGTCAGCCCGACGAGGGAGAGGACTTCGTCGACGCGGGAGGCGGGGATGCCGGAGGCCTGCGCCTGCCACAGGAGCGTCGCGCGGGCGGAGCGGTTGGGGTGCACACCTTTGGCGTCGAGGAGGGCGCCGACTTTTTGGGCGGGGCGCTTGAGGTTGCGGTAGCTGGTGCCGTCGATAAGACAGCTGCCTGACGTGGGCTTATCCAGGCCGACGATCATGCGCATGGTGGTGGATTTGCCTGCGCCGTTGGGGCCGAGGAACCCGGTGACGATGCCGGGTTTGACGCGGAAGCTCACGTCGTCGACGGCGCGGACGGGGCCGTAGACCTTTGACAGGTTTTGGACTTCAATCATGCGAAACAGTATGCCTGAGAATGTCTGGCAGCGCGGCACGCAGCCCCGGGTGTAGGGCGAGTTCTTCGAGTTTTTTCAGGGGAACCCAACGCAGTTCGACGCTTTCTTCGTTGGCGGTGGTCTCGAGTGGCTCGCCGGAGCGCACGCGCGCGAGCACGGTGGTGTAGGTCCAGCCACTGGGTGCGGGGCCGGACGTCACTAATTCCTTATCGACGTCCACTTCGCCCCCATCGATACCGCATTCTTCTTCCGTCTCCCGCAGGGCGGCTTGGGAGGCCGTTTCGTGTGAGTCGCGGGCGCCACCGGGGATGCCCCACGTGTCTCCTTGGGCGGTCCAAGGGGCGCGGTGTTGCATGAGCACGACGGGCTCGCCGCCGTGCGTGGCCTGCAGGAAGAGCCCCGCGGCGCCGTGTTTGCCCCACATTTTCTGTCCGTTGGGCCCTTCGACCCATCCGTTGCCGTCTCCTTGCATGTGTTCCACTGTAGGTCGTTTCCTAGAAATAGGTCGGGCCCGGTGGTTATGGTTGAGGAATGACTGTCACGACGCCACCTCCCAGCGACGCCTGGTTGGATGATCTTGCGCTGCATCCGCAGCAGCGCGCGTCGAGTGGGCCGATTCGCGCGGCGCGGCGCCTGGCGGACTTCGTGATCACCACGCCGGGCAAGATGCTGGCGATGATGCTGGTGCTCACGGTGGCGGTGGGCGCGATTGGGTTCGCGCAGAGCCAGTCGATGAGTAAGCGCCAGCACGCGCTCGACGTCTTGGTGCAGACCACGGAGCCGATGAACCACTCCGCGCACGTGCTGCTCACGTCGCTGTCGCAGGCGGACACGGTGGCCACGACGGGCTTCGTGCAGGCAGGGTTGATGACGCCGGATGAGGTGAAGGCGTATTTGGCGTCGATAGATCAGGCGGTGATCGCGGCGAGCGACATCTACGAGGGCGCCTCGGAGCTGACGCGGCCGGAGGACCAGGAGCGAATCCAGAACCTGGTGCGCTCCATCCAACGCGACCTGCCGTTGTACGTGGCGTTCATGGAGCGCGCGAAGGTGAACCAGCGCCTGGGCAACCCGGTGGGTGTGTCCTATATGTCGGAGGCGTCCAGCATGATGCGTGAGCGGATGATCACCTCGGCGAACACGCTGTTTGCGCTGACGCAGCGCCAGGTGGCGGTGGAGATGGTGCGGCTGAACGCGCCGCAGTGGGTGCCGCTTTCGGGCCTGGTTGCGGCGCTGTTGTTGCTGGCGGGTGCACAGTGGTGGCTGTGGCGCACGTTCCGCCGCCGCTGGAATAAGGGCTTCGTGGCGGCGACGGCGGCGATGGTGGTGGCGCTGGCGTGGGTCGCGGGCTCGAACTTCATTTCGTGGCGCTCGGGCGTCATCGGGTTCGAGCAGGCCGCGGCACCGCTGCGCCAGCTTACCGACGCCCGCCTCCGCGCCCAGGAGACCCGCACCGACGAGACGATGGCGCTGCTTCGCCGACAGTCCGTTGCGGAGTCGGCGGAGTCCTTCGAGTCCACGTACCAGGGGGTGAGCGCGGCGTTGGATACGGCGTCGGATGCGCCGGAGGTGGCGTCGGCAAGCAGGGCGCTGGAGCAGTGGTCGCAGGCGCATGGCGAACTCGTCTCGACGCTCGATGCCGGCCGGTTTGAGCGCGCCGTCGACGTGCTGATGGTCGATAGCGCGGACCACCCGAGCGCGTCCACCGCGTACACGGAGCTGGACGCGAACATGGTGACGTTGATTGAGTCGGCGCGCGCCGAGATGCGCAACTACATCCACACCTCCCTGGACGCGACAAGGCTGGTGTCGACGGTGGTCGCGCTGCTGTCGCTGCTGGCGGTCATCAGCATGTGGTTCGGGGTGCAGCGGCGATTCAGGGAGTACGTATGATGCGCAGGGCTGGCTCGTTGTTGGTAGCGCTCGCGGTGGCGGCGGGCGCAGTGGGGTGTGCGCCGCAGTCCTCGCTGGAAGAGCTGCCGACGGGGGCGGCGTCCACGGCGCACGAGGCAATCCCGTTGCCGCCCGGCGCGCTGCTGGACGGGGCGGGCAAGCAGCCGTCGATGGAGTTTGTGCCGCACGGCCTGGACTGGGAGGGCTCGCTGCGCCCGCGCGCAGCCACTCCGGAAGATGACCCTGCCCTGGAGCAGATCCGGGAGCGCGGCCGGCTCATCGTGGGCGTGGAGCAGTCCCAGTACCTGCTGTCCTACCGCGATATGGTGCGCGGGCAGCTTCGCGGATTCGAGGTGGAGCTGGCCCGGGAGATCGCCCGCGACCTTTTCGACGACCCCGAGGCGGTGGACTTCCGCTTCGTGGACTCGGCCTCGCGTGCGGAGCTGCTCCGGGAGGGGCGCGTGGACATTGTGATTAGGACGATGTCCATTACCCCGGAGCGCGCCTCCAAGGTGGCGTTCTCCACCCCTTACCTGAAGTCCCAGGTCAGGGTGCTGGCCCCGATTGATCGCGGTATCGCGAGCATGGACGACCTGCCAGAGCGCACCGTGTGCGTCGTCGACCGCACGACGCTGCTCAACATCGTGCGCACCCTCGCTCCGCACTCCCCGGTGCTGCGCACCCGCTCCTGGTCCGACTGCCTCATGGCCACCCAGCAGTTCCAGGCCGACGCCATCATCGCCGACGACGCCATCCTCGCCGGCATGCTCGCCCAGGACCCGCACACCGACATCCTGCCCGACGCGCTGGCCACCCAGTACTACGCCGTCGGCATCCCGCTCGGCAACGATTCGGTGGTGCGACAGGTCAACGCGACCATCGAGCGCATCCGCACCGACGGCACCTGGCACCGCATGTTCCAGGAGTGGCTGTCGGATTCCACCACAGACCCCTACCCCCCACCGCTGATGTACCGGGAGGAACCCAATGAGCACGAATGACCCAGGCACCGAGGCCGTCGCCTTCGACCCCTTCGCCGACGACGACGATGACGACGACCTCTTCGAGTACGACGACTCCATGTCCGCCCTCCTCGAGGACCTCGAGGCGCTGCGTCAGGAGAAGCGGCAGGAGGATACCTCGCAACGCTCGCGGCGCCGCGCCCTCGACCGCTTCCGCGAGCTGCGCGGCACCAAACGCGAAACCCGCACCGTCGCCGACGGCATGGTCGAACTGCCCTGGGTCCACCCCATCAACCCCACCGACGCGCTGCGCGACCCATCCACCTTTGAAGGCGTCCCCGCCCCGGCGCTGAAGCCCGGCGACCTGGTCGCCGAACAGTACGAGGTGCTCGGCACCATCGCCCACGGCGGCATGGGCTGGATCTATTTAGCCACCGACCACTTCGTCTCCGGGCGAAACGTCGTGCTCAAGGGGCTGCACTCGGCCCGCAACAAGGACGAGGAGGCCGCCGCCGTCGCCGAGCGCGAGTTCCTCGCCGACATCACCCACCCCGGGATCGTCAAGATTTTCAACTTCATCGACGACCCACGCGTGCCCGGCGGGTTCATCGTGATGGAGTACGTAGGTGGGCCGTCGATAAGCAGGTGCAACGTTGACATCGCGATCGCCTACATCCTCGAAGTGCTGCCCGCGCTGGACTACCTGCACTCGCGCGGCGTCGTGTACAACGACCTGAAGCCCGACAACATCATCGTCACCGAAGACCAGGTCAAACTCATCGACCTCGGCGCGGTCTCCGGCATCGGCTCCTACGGCTTCATCTACGGCACCAAGGGCTACCAAGCACCCGAAGTAGCTACCGACGGCCCCTCCGTCCAATCCGACATCTACACCATCGGCCGCACCCTCGCCGCCCTCATCATCGACCTCCCACACGACGCCGACATCCCCACCCCCACCACCGAACCCCTCTTCCGCCGCTACATCTCCCTCTACCGACTCATCGCCCGCTGCTGCGCCCCCAACCGCGACGACCGCTTCGACTCCGTTACCCAACTCGAAGCCCAACTCCTCGGCGTCCTGCGCGAAGTACTCGCCATCCGCGACGGCCGCACCTTCCCCGCCCAACACTCACTCTTCTCCCCGCAACGCCGCACGTTTGGCACCAAGCACGTCGTCTTCCGCACCGACCAACTCATCGACGGCATCACCCGCACCGTCACCATCACCCCCCAAGAAGTCAACATCGCCCTGCCCGTCCCACTTGTCGACGCCACCGACCCCGGCGCCGCCACCCTCCAAAGCACCACCTACTCCGAACCCTCCGAAACCCTTGCCGCCCTGCGCCAAGCGCTTGCCGAGGACCGCCACCCCGACTCCATCGAAATCCCCTTCGCCGTCGCCCGCACCCTCCTCGACCTCGGCTTCACCACCCAAGCGCGCACCTGGCTCGACTCACTTGACGAGGGCCTGCGGAAGAACTGGCGCTACCACTGGTACACCGGCATCACCAACCTACTGACCAGCAAATACACCGACGCCCAGGTCGCCTTCTCCCGCGTCCTGCAAATCCTGCCTGGCGAATCCGCCTCCAAACTGGCGCTTGCCGCCGTCGCCGAACTCCTCCTCCAATCCGCCGACCTCCACGACACCGCGCTATTGGAACCCAGCGTGGCCCGTGGCGCCGCCGGCATGAACCGCCACCTCGACGAACTCCCCAACACCGTCTTCGAGCACCTCCACGAAACCGGCTCCCTCGACCCCGACTGGTCCATGGTCACCACCAACCCCGCCATGCTGCGCTTCCACGCCATCCGTCTCTACGCCCTGGTCTGGAGCACCAACCCCACCACCGTCTCCTCCGCATTCGGCCTGGCCCGCCAACTCATGCACGAAAACCAACCTGAGCTTGCCGCCGCAGCCCTGGACCGCGTCCCCGTCGCTTCCCGACACAACCGCCTCGCCCAACTCACCTCCATCCTCAGCCTGGTCACCGACCCCACCGAGCCCCGCATCCGCGAGGCCGCCCTTCGCCTCCAACGCATCCCCAACACCGAACCCCGCTACCTCCAAATCAAAGTCTTCATCCTCCGCGCCGCCCTCACCTACACCCTCGACGGCCACCACCCCGACCCCTCCCCCATCCTGGACACGAGGTTCACCGCCCACGAACTCCAAAACGAACTCGCCAGGACCCTGCGCGCCCTGGCCAGAGTGGCGCCCTACCTCCAACACCGCTTCGACCTCGTCGACATGGCCAACAAGATCCGCCCCGTGACGTGGTTCTAGGGTTTGCTTGGGTTTCGGAGGGGAATTTGGTGCCTCTGTTTGAGGCGCCAGTGCCAAAGGACGCATTCGAGTTTGCCTAGCCCTTTTACTACCAGCGCGTTTGAACATCTGGTCCAATTCGGCGAGTTGCGTCTTTTGGCACTGCCTCCTAGCAAGGCGCACCACATTCCGGGATTTCCCCTAGCTGGCAGGTTTTTGCGTTTCCCAGGTCGCCGGTTTCCCCGGGAGGGAATTTGGTGCGCATATTTGAGGCGCTAGTGCCAAAGGACGCACTCTCTTTTGGCTAGCCCTTTTATGAACAGCACGTTTGAATATCTGGTCCAATTAGGGTTGCGTCCCTTGGCACTGCCTCCCAGCTAGGCGCACCACATTCCGGGATTTCGGCAGGCAGGTTTTACGTTTCCCCAGGTCGCTGGTTTCCCGGGAGGGAATTTGGTGCGCATCCCACCCAGCCCGGCACCAAATTCCTCAATTTCCCCTACCCCAAAGAAATTCCCCCCAGGTCACAATCTGGACCTGGGGGAATTTGGTGCAAACCCAATCAGCGGGCTTAGAAGCCGCCTAGGCCAACGGCTGCGGCCACAATACCGAGCAGCGCCAGCAGGCCGACGACGATGCCTGCGATGGCACCGCCGGACAGGCCACCCGTTTCCCCACCCTTGCCTGGGTTCTGCTGCTGCGCAGTCGAAGGCGCTGGGTGGGCGGTTGGGCGAGTGGTCGGCTTGGCAGGGCGCGCGGGAGCCGGGGCGTCGTAGGTTCCGCTCGGCGCCGCGTTCAGTGAGGTCACTGGTGCTTGGCCGGCGCGGGTCGGGATGGCGGCGTTGGCCTGGGTCGCGAGTGGCTTGGTTGGCCGTGGTCCGGCGCCACCTTCCGCCTTGCCCACGGTCTGCTCTGCCCGCTTGAGCAGGTCGGACTTCTTCTTGCGAAGTTCCCGTATGAGCTTCGCGGTGTCTTCGCCGTTGTAGTTGAGGGCGGAGAACTCGATGGTTTCGTCGGCGACGATGTCGTTGTCCTGGTTAAACACCCGGAAGGTGATCGGCATGGTGGAGCCGGTGTAGCCGGCGGTGTTGGTGATTGGGACGCTGATGGGCAGTTTGGACTCGTCGCTGAGGGCGCCTTCGATGGTGTATTCCTGCTCGTATCGGCCGCCGGGGTAGGTGGCCTGGAGGCGGAACTTGTGGATGTCAATGCCCAGGTTGGACAGCTCCAAGGCGATCTTGGAGTCAGTGCGGTTGGCGATAATGATGTTGCCAGCGCCTTCCTCGTTGCGCACGCGCAGGCCGGCCTTGCCGTTGTTGAATTCGGCGGAGTAGACCTCGAGTTCGCGGACGGTTGGTTCGTCGTCGGCGTGTTCGTGTTCGTGGTCGTCCTGGCCGGGGGTGCCGGTGGTGCCGTTGGCGCGGCCGATTTGGCCGCCGATGAAGGCGAGGTTTGGCCAGTCGGGGTCGATGTCGTAGTCGCCGGTGTAGCACTGGACGGTCTGGCATGCCTTCGGCAGCTTGCCCGTCGGACGAGAGCGCTCGTTGGAGTAGCGGAAGTCGGTGAACTGGTAGAGGTAGTTCATGACTGAGAGGTAGCCGGGCACGTAGTCAGAGATTGGGCGGCTGGTGTCGGCGAGTGGCCCGGAGTGGGTCAGGCCGAGGTTGTGACCGAACTCGTGCAGGATGGTGTTGCGCAGCTGGTCCTGCGAGGTCATCATGCGGTTCTTTGCGACGTAGAAAGCGCCGTCCCCGATCAGTGCGTTGCCTGAGGAGAAGTTGGTGCGTGTTTGTTGGTCGCCGATGACGCCGACGCGGAACACGGTCTGGCGTCCGTTGAGGAGGCGGTCGCGGTCCTCGAGCATCTTGATACCGGAGACTTTGCCTTCGAAGTAGTACGGGGTGAAGTCTTCGGTCGGGCCGCCTTGTGGGTGCTCGAGGCGCATTGGGTTGTAGTAGTCGCCGGCGTCGATGTGCAGGTTGATGTTCTGCTGCGCGAAGGCGTCAACGAGGTCGTTGAGGGTTTGGCGCGACGGGCGGTACACGTTGGTGTTGGCTTCGGAGCAGTCGAGGAACTTGCGGAAGTCTTCCTCGGTTGGCGCGTATTTGCGCTGCTCGGAGCACTTCTTGGTTTCCCATTCGGACTTCATCCAGTTGAGTTGGAGGAAGAGGTCGACCTTCTTGGGGTCGGCGCCCCACTTCTGGAGCGGGAAGACCTTGCCATTTTCGTCGGTGAAGCCGTTTTCTTCCCATTCGTCGGGGAAGCCGTCGCCGTCGGTGTCGATGGTGCCTTGGGCGACGTCGAGGGTCATAGCGGTGATGGCGCGCAGCGTGCCGTTGGCGGGTACGTCTTGTTCCCAGACGCCGGCGACGAAGTGGGCGTCGTCACCTGTGCCGCCATTGATGGCGTCGTGGCGCTGTTCGCCTTTGCCCTTGCTGGTGGCGCCCATGAAGTCGACGTTGATTTTGTAGGCGTTGCTGACGTCGACGTGGTAGCCGTCGCCGCGGGGGACGCCGGTGACTTGGAAGTCGCGGTCGATGATGCCGCTGGCCATTTCGACGCGCATGTTGGCGGCCTGGCCGGTGGTGTTGCGCAGGTCAACGGTGACTTGGATGGAGTCGTCGCCGACGACGAACGTGCGGGTCATCTCGACGCCCGAGTTGGGGTCGGTGTGGCGCAGCACGACGCGGTCGGTGTTCCCGACGGGCTTCGCTTCGACGACTTCGGTGGCGTTGCCGACGTAGCTCATGGGTGAGCCGTTGACGGCGCCGTCGATGTAGAAGGCGTTCTGCAGCAGGCGCGTGGTGCCTTCGGGATGGTTGAAGTACATCCAGGACACGCGCGCTTTGTTCACGTCGACGCGGAAGTTGCCGCTGTCGGAGTCGCGGTTGACGCCGATGGCGAAGCTGCCTGGGGTAATGGCCGCATCCGCGTGTGGGGCCACGACGATGCCTGCGGCGACGCTAACGCCTGCGAGTATCGCTGCGATGCGTTGTTTGTTGGTTTTGCCGGTCACTGTCGTTGTCCTCTCAGCGCTGCTGGTTGATTGGGAATGCTAGGAATGTGCGGAAGAAGTCGCGGTGTTCGTACAGGAAGTACCCGAGCCCGCCCAGGAAGGCGAGGAGGCCGAGCACGAAGCCCGCGATTTTCGCGCCTGGCGGAATCTCACTGCTTGTCGACGACCCTTTCTCCACCTCTTGCGGCCCCTTCACCACCTGCACTCGGAGGAGCTTGGTGGCCTGGGAGCCGTCCGCGAAGCTGACCACGACTGGCACTGGCACGAGTCCAGGTTTCGCGCCAGCGGGTGGCGTGACGGTGAGTGCGCCGGTGGCGGCGTCAATGTCGATCTTCCAGTTGGCGAGCGCTTTCGGTAGCTGGCCGAGGGCAAACGCCTCCTTGGCGGCCCCGGCCGGCTTCGGCACCACGTAGGTGGTCGCCTTGCCCGGGTAGGCCTTGATGGTGTCGGTGAACTCCGGGGTGGCTTCGGCCAGGGACGGTTTGCCGTCGCTGGTGAGCACGGAGATGCGTGCGTTCGCGATGGTCGTGGAGCCGTCCGGGAAGTTGATGCGCACCGGGACTTCGCGTACGCCGGGGACTGCGTTCGGGCGGGCGCCGACGGTGAGGGCTCCGGTGGTGGCGTCGATACGCGTGTCGAGGCCGCCGACTGGGTTGAGCAGCGAGTAGTGCGCGCCCTGCAGCGTCGGGGTGAGCGTGACGGTTTCGCCTGCGCGGACCTGGGTTGGGTCGTACGCGTTGGAGACTGCCCCGCCCATCGCCTTGACGGCGGTGGCTTGCGCCTCGACGAGCTTCTGGGAGCCGTCCTCGAAGGTGACCACGATCGGGATCATGGTGCGGTCCCCGACGTGCGCCGATGCGGGGGCGGCGACGGTGAGCGCGCCTGTGGTCGCGTCGACGGCGGCCTTCCAGCCCTCCGCGGCGAAGTCGGCGGAGATGGCGTAGGTGGCTCCCTTCGGTGCGACCTTCGGCTCTTGGGTTACGGCGTTGGCGCCGATGGCCACGCCGATCGGGGTCCAGGACGGTTGCTCGCGGTGGGCCTGCGAGTCGCGGGCGACGTTGAGCTGCACTACCTTCGAGCCGCCGTCGGGGAAGTTGATGCGCACGCCGAGGTCGTAGCCCTGGCCGGGCTTGGCGTCCTTCGGCAGGGTGACCTTGATCTGGCCGGTCTTCTCGTCGACGTCAACGCGCAGACCAGCCACGCCGCCGAGCGCAGCCGCGCCTTCCGGTTCGAAGGTGACGCCGGTCGGGATGTCACCCTTCGGCGTGATGGTGACGGTGCCGTCGTCGCCGACGACGGCGTCCTCAAAGTCCAGGTTGGACGTGTAGGCCTGCGGCTTCGCGTCGCGCACGCCGATCACGGCCACGACCGTCTTGTTGGAACCGTCCGCGTAGCGCGCGACGACCTCCACGTTCAGCGGTTTCGCGTCCTGCGCTGGGGCGGTGGCGGTGATGGTGCCGGTGGTGGCGTCGATAAAGAGGTCCCAGCCCTGGTACTTGGAGGCCTTCGTCAGGATGGCGAACTCGGGGTCGGAGGCGGGGTCGAAAGGCTCGGTGAGGTTGACCTTGATGGTTTCACCTTCGAAGGCCTCGCGGCGTTCGTACTCAAACTTCTGTGTTTGCGCGAACTGCGGCGCCAGCACCTGGAAGTGCGCGATGATCTCCTTCGTGCTGCCGTCCGGGTAGGTGACGGTGACGGGCACCTCGATCGGCTTTCCAACCTCGGCATCCAGGTCCGCGGAAAGGGTGATCTGGCCCGTATGCTGGTTCAGCTTCACGCCTTCGGCCTCCGTGCTAAACGACGCCTCCTTCGGCAACGGCTGGCGCTCAAAAACCATGCCGTTGTAGCCCAGCTTCGCGTACGGTGCCGGTGAGGTGGCGGTGCCGCCGGCGCGGACGTAGGTGTCCGAGTAGGAGGAGTCGTAGCGCTCGGAGTCCTTGACGGCTGCCGTGACCTCGACGGTGATGGTGTCCTGCTCACCCTTCTCGGTGCGGACCTTCATGGTGTAAGTGCCCGGCTTCACGTCACGCGACGGGGCGGCGTACACGGCGCCGTTGGCGAAGACGGTGAACCAGTCCGGGTTCCCGGGCTCCGCGACGACGCGCACGCCCTGCGTGGAGCGGACAGGGGTCACGCCGGTTTCCTCTCCGGCGCGGACCGTGATGGGGTTCCACGCGAACTGATCCGGGGCGACAGGGCCCTCGGGGTCCGATGGGTCTGCTGGATCTGCTGGGTCCGTGGGATCTGCGGGCTCGGATGGTTCGGCGGGCTCGCTTGGCTCCGGTGCGTTCTCGTCGACCGTGATGGTGAAGGAGTCGCGCTTACGCTTTCCATCCTCGGTGACCTTGTCCACGACGACCTTGGAGGTGCCCTCCTTCGTCGGCGTGCCGACGATCGCGTGCTGCTCACCGTCGTACTTTAGGCCCTCCGGCAGGCCCTCGACCTCCACGGAGGAAGCGTCCTCGACGTCGAGCGGGATGTGCACGTCGGTGCCGGGGCGCACTGGCGGGACTTCGGAAGGTGCGATGTCGGCATCTTCCGGCTCGCCGAGCTCAGCCGAGTCGGCGACCGTGATGGTGAACGTTTCCTCGAGCGGGTCGCCTGCGCCGGTCACACGCGCAGTCACGTTGAACGTGCCGGTCTCAGTTGGACGGCCGTTGATAAACAGGTAGGAGCCGGAGCCAAGGCGGGTCTGGGCGGAGGTGCTCAGGCCCGCGGGCAGGCCCTCCAGCTCGATGACGGCGTCAGCCGGGACGTTCCACGCCATCACGCGGCGCGGCTGGATCAGGCGGTTCTGCCAGTACTTCTGGTCCTTGATCGGCTCGATGGTTGGGCCGTCGGCGAGGGTGACGTTGGCTTCGACGTCCTTGGTGGAGTCGTCAGCAAAGGTGATGGTCACCGGCACCTTGAACGTAGTGGTTTCGATGCCTTCGCCGGCGGTGGCGTTGAGGGTGCCGTCCTTGGAAAAAGTGAGGTGCCAGCCGGTGGGCGCCGAAAAGCCCTCCGAGAGTTCCCACTTCACGGGGGTGCCGATTTTGTTCCAGGCGGCGGTCCAGAAGTTGCGCTTCAGCTGTGGCTTCGACGATTCAGTCTTGCCAGGCGCGACGACGAGGTCCGGGAACGTGACGTCCGTACGGGCCGCCTCAGTGCGTGGCGTTTTCCATGATGTGGACTCAGCAGTGGGCTGCTGCGCCGTGGCTGTACCTGCCACCACCGGCGCACCTGTGATTACTAACGATGCCCCAAGTGCGCATGCCGCTACCGACACCCCACCTCGCCGCTTCGCCCCGTTGCGACCGCTCACGTTGCCCATCATCGTTCCTTCTTAAAACTGTCCGTAAATTGCTAAACGCTACTCAGTGTACTCACTGTGCAGACATTTGCCTTTACAGCTGTTGACATGCCGTTTTAAATTCTAACGAATAACGGCCGTACAACAAAGGTGTTGAACAATGGCAGACAGGCGCACGGGAGGCTACGCGCGGCGCGCGAGCGCCGCCGCCTTCTGCGCGATGGCAAGCTCCTCGTTCGTCGGCACGACAAGTACTTTCACGCGAGAGTCGTCGGCGGAAATGATGCGAGGTCCATCGTTGGGCAGGGAGTTGCGCTCCGGGTCGATCTTGACACCGAAGGCCTCCATGTTGTCTAGGGCGTCCTCGCGCACGAACTTGTCATTCTCGCCGACGCCCGCGGTGAACGTGATCGCGTCTACCCTGCCCAGCGCCACCATGTAACTGCCGATGAAGCTGCGCAGCCTGTTGATGTAGACGTTGTAGGCCAGCCAGGCGTCGCCGTCCTCGTTTTCGATCATGGCGCGCAGCTCGCGGAAGTCGTTCACGCCGGCCAGGCCCTTGACGCCGGAGCGCTTGTTCAGCAGCTCGTCGATCTCGTCGATGCTCATGCCGCCGTGGCGCGCCAGATGGAAGATGATGCCCGGGTCGATGTCGCCGGAGCGCGTACCCATGACCAGGCCCGCGAGCGGGGTGAGCCCCATCGACGTATCGATCGCGTGCCCATTCGCCACCGCCGAGCACGACGCCCCGTTACCCAGGTGCAGCACGATCTGGCGGGTGTGGTTCGGGTCGGACCCGATCAGCCCCGGCACCTGGCCCGAGACGAACTCGTGGGAGGTGCCGTGGAAGCCGTAGCGACGGATCTGGTTCTGACTGGCCACCTCCGCGTTGATGGCGTAGAGCGCCGCGGCCGGCGGCAGGGAGTGGAAGAAGCCGGTGTCGAACACCGCGACGTGCGGGATGTCCGGCAGCAGTTCGCGGGCGACCTCGATGCCGTCGATGTTCGCCGGGTTGTGCAGTGGCGCCAGCGGCACCAGGTCCCGGATCATGTCGACAACCTGGTCCACGATGATTTCAGGCTGGCTGAACACCATGCCGCCGTGCACCACTCGGTGCCCCACCGCCACCACATCCAGGTCCTTCGGGCTCACGCCGCGCAGCGCCAGGCGGTGGAACGCCTCCTCCAGCCCGTCTTTGTGCGTGGGGATGGATTTTTGCAGCACCCAGCGGTCCTCGCCGTGCTTGATGGTAATGCGGCCTTGGGGTTCCCCGATTTGCTCGACAAGCCCTGAGACGAACGGTGCGTCCGAGGCGTCCGAATTCGGGTCCACGATCTGGAACTTCACCGAGGAGGAACCAGAGTTAATCACCAGTACGTAGCTCATTTACTTCACCCCTGCCTGAATCGCAGTCACGGCCACAGTGTTCACAATGTCATCGACCGTCGCGCCGCGCGAAAGGTCGTTGACCGGCTTGTTCAGCCCCTGCAGAATCGGGCCTACCGCCAGCGCGCCGCCAGTGCGCTGCGCGATCTTGTACCCGGCGTTGCCCGCCTCAAGGTCGGGGAAGATGAACACGTTCGCCTGCCCCGCCACGGGTGAATCGGGTGCTTTCTGCTTCGCGACGCCCTCATCGCACGCAGCGTCGAACTGGAGGGGGCCGTCAATAATTAAGTCGGAATTAATAGCACGGGAGGCGGCGACGGCCTCGACTGCGCGCTCCACGTCGGGGCCCGCACCGGAGGTGCCCGTGGCGTACGAGAGCACCGCAACCTTCGGCTCGATACCGAATTGAGCGGCGGTCAACGCGGAGCTCACGGCAATTTCTCCGAGCTGCTGCGCGGACGGGTTCGGATTCACAGCACAGTCGCCGAACGCCCACAGACGGCCCTGCATCACCATCAGGAAGATCGAGGACACCACGGAGGCCTCCGGGCGCGTCTTGATGATCTGGAACGCCGGCTTAATCGTCTCCGCCGTGGTGTGCACCGCGCCGGAGACCATGCCGTCCGCGCGCCCGGTGTGCACAAGCATCGTGGCGAAGTAGGAGACGTCCCGCATCACCTCGCGGGCCTGCTCCAGGGTCACGCCCTTGGATTTGCGCAGCTCGGCGAAGGCCTGCGCGAACTCCTCAGACAGGTCGGAGGTGCGGTGGTCCAGCAGCGTCGCCCCCGACACGTCCAGCTCAAGCTCCCGCGCCTTCGCGGTGATCGCGTCCACGTCACCCAGCAGCGTCAGCTTCGCGACGCCCCCCTCCAACAACCTGTGCGCCGCCTCCAGCACGCGAGGGTCCTCACCCTCCGGCAGGACGATGTGCGCGCCGACCTCGCGGGCCTGGCCCAACAGGTGCGATCCGAAGACCAGCGGGGACATCACCGGCGCAACCTCCGGGATAGTGAGGTCGGCCGCCTCCGAGACATACGTGACCGTGGCGAGCAGCGTCGCACCGTAGCGTTCCACCGTCCGCCGCGCGAGGGTGGCGCGCTGCGGGGCGTCGATAAGCACGATGACCGCAGCCCCGAGCGCCGCAGCGAGCTCCGCATCAAAGGAGCACTCTCCCTGGCCCACGAACAAGGTGGGTTGTTCCTGGCCCTCGCAGGCGGCGTACGACTCGGCGAGTGTCTCCCCCGTGACGTGGAAGGTTTGAAGGCCGTGCCGTGCCGCGAGCGCGTCAGCATCAGCGCTGCCGAGGTTCGTGCTAGTGCAGGTGAGCAGTAGATGTTGAGCCATAACCCAGCCTTCAGAATCGTGGCGGACATAAATGCGTATCATTCTACAGTCCTGCCACAATACGCGGGCGGATTTTTGGGACCCGGTTCACACGTTTCCCAACCGAGTGTCAGGTCTCACTTGGGGGTCGGTGCCCGAGCTGTTTCGTACCCGGGGCCGACAAGCCCCCAATGCAACGACCGCCAAAAAGTTCCCGCCCCCGGGAACCATTTCGGCCTTCAGGCCTGTTCCGGTCGACCACCACTCTCGTTTCACCAGGTCGCGACGCATGTCTACGAAAAAAGTTCCGGGTTTTCATAATGACCGGGGAACAATCCCTAACTCTCACGGTCGTGACGTAATGCAGACCCTGAGAATCGGCCCTGCATGCAGCCAGAGGCTCGCTCGACCTTTTGGCACCAAAGCTAGAAGCTGTCAGTAAAGGTTTTGATGACGGTCTCCCACAACAAGAAATCACTTCGAAGGGTAATTGCCTATTCCGTTTGATTTGCCGACATGCCTTCATCCCACCTTGCGACTCGCGGAGATCTTCGGCGTCTTCCCGGAAGAGCTCTCCAGGTCGAGTTCTTTGACCGGGGGTTCTGTTGATTGGCGATCGTGGACCTGTCTCCTTTTTGGTGGACAGCCGATATCCAGCCCAGGAGGTGTACACAGCCTTGAAACGCCGAATCCTCAACGTCGACAACCCCCACGATTATCTCAAGGAGCAACTCGAACTACTGGCCGACGACACCGCCGAATAACGACTAAAGACTCGAAAGGTTCTTACACCGCATCAACGGACTTGACCGAACCAGAGTTCAGAGAAATATGATCTGGACACCGTGTAACGCGTCTGCTGGAATAGTAGTGCTCCGCTACGCTAGGAATCAGAATTCCACTTTTCAAAGCGGGGAAGTTGCTCGTAGATCTTCTGACATTCAGGACACATTGGCAACTTTTCATGATCACTTTGAGGAACAAAGCTTGTTCCACACAAAGAAGAGACGGCCTTTCCTTCGACTGTGTTGCGAACGAGATGCTTTCGATGAGCATAATGGCTGATTTTTCCTGGTTCCGAGAATGCAAGCTCTTCAGCAGCTACAAGTTGCTCGAGCTCATCCTTCCGACACGTCCAACAACCTGGCTCCCCCATGTTTGAATAGGTATCCCCATATCGGTCCCAATGTTGTTCAGGCGGGTCGATGGAACTCAGTAGACGGAGGGTCAATACCCAAATCAATGGGTCTGTAACGAACCGGTTTTCGGGCTTAATTTCCAAGAAAAAATCGTCGGATTCTATCCCCTCCCTCTCGGGTGTGACCTCCAGAATGATGGTCGCCATTTTTTCGTTCCGGTCGAGAGGATTGGACACAGTAAAACTATATTTTCCACCTGAGTGGATCTGTGTCAGTGCCTCCAGAGCCAATCGCTGTATGCATAGTTCCCATTCGGTTCGCAACCCTGCCGCTGTTTCCAGCCGCAATAACTGCTTATCCTGCTCGGTAGGTTGCCATCGCAGTATTGTCGCGTTGTCGTTAGCTTGTTTAACCTTTTCGTAGAAGTCATCGTGATCTTCATGCTGACCTTTTGCCAAGCCAGCAACCACAAGCCAACGTACACCGTCTGCGTCTTCCCATACGCCCCCACGCCACTGGGAAATTTTTACCTTCCAAAGACGCATGTTGGTGGCGCTGGAAATTTCCTCTGGGGTTCCATCCTCTTCCGGTTTTTCGCTGAATAGCGATTTTGCCTTCTCGATAAGCGGATGTGGTAAATCGCTCAGAGGATGCAAACTGTCTAAATCATCGCGCTCAAGAGCACGTTGAGGAAAAGGGTTCTCCCAGTCAGTACTCAAATCTCTTTTCAGTACCCGGATAGTCGGTCGAGCGCGACGATTATGCATAACTCTGATAATGCCAAACTTCCTGATTCATACCAAGGGATAGCCCCTTACAGGAAATTTGCTATCGATTGATCGGCAGCTCGGATTGTTTCGCCTTGATGAAAGAACATCTCGGCAAGTTCATTTCTATCAGCGCGACGTTTATTGTCGAACAGCGCTAAATCGCGAGCGCGAATACGCCGATGCGTACCTACTTGGTAAGAAGGAATCTCTCCGCGATCGAGGAGCTTACAAAGATGAGTCCGACTCATTTTAAGCTTCTTAGCAGCTTCGTTAGGAGTCAGCTCTTCACCGTCACTAAGGAAATGAATATCCTCTCCGCTGCGCACTAAACAGGTAATCTCTGCAATTAGTTGGCGAACATTTGGTCGGCCTTCTGCCTCTACAATTTGTTCGAGCTGAGCAATGTCCTCGGCAGTAAAATGACTAGCGGGAAGTGTATGCATCTTAAATCGTCCTTTCGGGGTCACTGCCCAACGTTCTAACTAACTTAAGTGCCTTAAATGATTTATCTGTCACATCTGTCATAGGTGACATTAGCTCAAAGGCAGCTGGAAGTCTAGTTTTTGTCAAATTATAGGACGCCTCCAACGATAAGATATGTCGCGACCTCTAGATATTGTTGAATAGGCTAAGCCAAAATTCGGCCATGCACAGTTAACTCTACAGATTAAAATCATGAGAAGAAGACTGAGCTGTTTGTTAGCGAACGTTGGAATTGGGCTACGTTTCGACCGTCGCTAACACGAGTAGTAATGCCATGCTCGCGAAGCGCACTACCACCACAAAGAAGAAACCCCGCCTGCTCACACGCCTTAAGACAAATGCGAGCCACACGACGCTGCACCTCGAATTGACTATCCACTATGAACAACCCCGCCTTGTAAACGAGGTAGTTTGTTCTCCCACGCCTGCATAATCAACGGGGAAAGACCAATGCGATCCCAGAGACGGACAAGCTCCTCCGCGTTGACCATCGTGCGTAAATCCGCCAACGTGCCTTCTGTCATCACAGCAGAATACAAAACAGTTTTTCCCCATCCTGGGAAAGATCAACAGTTACCGGCTGCGGGCGTGGCCAATACAAACGCTTCGGAATAGTAAACAACCCTACTACGGGACCGCGTAGCTCTTCGAGCGTGTCTGGAACGATAAAAGGCTTACGAAACCGCGTACCCCGTGGCACCCGAGAAGACGTACCCATCCCACAACACCTCCTTACTACTGCCATCTAGTCTAAAGATGTTATGTCCTTAGGGTTTTTGGACACGGAGTCCGGTGGCTTCTTGGACACGGGATCCATGGTGTTCTTGGGCGCTTCTAGCGGCTTACGGTTGTAGCCTGCGCTTCGGCCGGGGTTTGGATAGTTTCGGGTTCATCCGCGGTGGTTGGCGATGTTTCATTCCTTCGACGAGGTTAATGTTGATCTGACCACCTGGCGGGCGGTGGCTCAACGTGATCGGCAAGGGCACGCTGAAGAGGAATTCACCGTCATGGGCCGTGTAGAACTTAGCAACATTATCGGCTGTGACTGTGGAGTAGAGCCTGCGGTTTTTAAACCTCAGACCGATGTAGAGACCGAAGCTGCATACGCGTACAACGCCATCTTTGCTCACGCAGAGCTGGTCTGGGATACCCCAATGGTTTGTTGATTGTGGCGTCGGTGCCGCTAGTGTGGGGGTATCGGTGGGAGGTATGCCTTGCTGAGCTGCCATGTCATCGGTGTTGGCCTCGTGTGAAGTTGCCGCTTCCGCGAGGCCGTTTGGCATTTTGGATATAGCGTGAGGATTGTGTGCCTGGTTATAGTCAACTACGCGGGCCCAGATCTGATCAGGATCGAGTGGATGCGTAGGCGACGGTGCCTTGGGGAAGGTATCGAAAGCCTGGCGTGGGGTGATGTGCATCTTGCCGACCAACAGCGATTGATGCCGTCGTCGTTCGTTGTATACCTGGCGATATTCGACCAGATAGGTGTTGACCTCAGCAAGGCTGACTGGGTGGCGTGCATCGAGGAACTGGGTCAACGTACGGTGAGATCGCTCGTCTTTTCCCTGGGTTGTTGGAGCGAAACCAGCAATGGCAAGTACGCCTTCGCCAGCGAGCCAAGTTTCAGTAGCAGAGAGAAAACCACGGTGGTAGGTGGCGAACGCATCGCCGTTGTCAGAAAGGATTTCTTGAGGTTTGCCGTAAGCGGCGAACGCTGCGGCCAGCGCAGCGCGCGCATCAGTACCGTTTTCGGGTAGGGCGAATGCTGTGGTTGCGACATCGAATCTGCTGGCGTCATCGATGATCTGGTAAATCGTGACATGTGTGTGGGCATGGTCAAAGAGGCGGTAGACCAGTGCATCGATTTGCCAGAGTTCACCGACGAAATCACGGGCGAAGCGCTTATAGGAGCTGCGGGGCCGTTTGCGGGCATTAGCATCAACAAATCCCAGTTCATGCAACCACGAGGCGATTGTGGACCGCGATGGGGTGCGATCTGCACCTAAAGTGCCAAACAAGAAGTAGTAGATCGACCAAGGCCCATAATCCAAGCCTTGTTCCATCAGCTGTTGCTTGGCATCAACGACTGCGATTTTGTCGGCCTCGTCGAATTTCTTCAATGGATTCTCCGGGGCAGCCGAATCCGGGAAACGAAGGCAATTCTTAAGCGAAGCGGAGTTGGGCGCAACCTATCGAACTCCACGAACTGGCAAACAGGTTAAACTCGCACCAACAGGTCGGCAGCACTCTGTGACTTCGTCCATCTACCGATAGTAGAAAACCGACCCTACTTGCATTACCGTTCAGATCCGACACCGGCTCGCGCGACCTTCTTGCATCAACACAAAAAGCTGCCGCCCGCCACAAACGGCGGACAGCAGCTTTTTACTTCTTACCAGACGCTTAGTAAGCGTTTACCCCTTTTCCTCCCCCGCAAGGGGGAGGCGTTGAAGAGTGCTATCGCGTTACTGCTTCGGGGTAGCGGACTCCTTCGCATCGTCCTCCTTGGAAGACAGCTTCGTCGTCTTGCCGGAGGAACCCTTCAGCTCCAGATCCTTCACAGAGGAGCTTGGGCCACCAGGCTTGCAGTTGTCGTAGATAACCGTGCCGGCCAAGATGCCAGCCGCGATCAGTGCGATACCGCCGACGACCATGCCCAGATCCGCACCAACGGTACGCAGCTGCGCATTGATCTGCTCAACCTGCTTAGCCATCTCCGGGTTGAAGATGCCAGCCTGCTGCTGGATGCGGGTGTTCGCAGCCTGCAGCTGAGCGCTTGCCTGTGCGGCGAAATCGCTCAGGCCAGGGATCTGAATCTGGGAAGCCAGACCCAGTGGCAGCAGCGCGATCAGCGGCAGACCGAAGCCCACAGCGGATGCGGCACAGCGACCAGCGTTGATCTTGCCATCGTTGCCGTCGAATGGGTTGAGGCCCTTCTTCAGCTCATCGCCGTTGTTCACGCCGTCGCCATCGAAGTCACCGTCCGCATCCAGGATGGACTTGCCGTCCTGGCCAACCAGGGTGAAGGACGCCTTCACACCAGTGTGCTCGCCGGTGCTGTTCTTCACGGTGACATCCACCGATGGGTTTGCAAGCGGTGCAAACTTCTTCGTGAAGTCGTCCCAGCCCTTAGCGTCAGCCGTCTTGAAGGCCTTCATGAGGTCCTCCGTCGACGGTGCCTGACCAGTGACATTCGCGGAAGCTTCAGTGTTGATGTCCCACTTCGCACCGTGCAGCTCACCGCCGTTGCGCTTGGTGATCGTCGCCGTCGTGCCCTTCGGCGTATCGACGGCCTCTCCGACCTTCTCGCCGTCCTTCTTGTTCAGCTGAACCTTGGCAGTACCCGTGGCACCCGGCCTGACGTCGGTCTTCGGGTAGGACGCCACAACGTTGTCACCGAGCTTGTCACCCTCGGATGGGTCGGTTTGGTCACCGGTTCCCGGCTTGTTTTCCTCGCCACCTGGGTTCTGGGCCTTGTCGACCTCGATCTCGATCTCAGCCTTGCCACCAGGCAGGTCCGGATCCTCGACGACCAGCTTAATCGGTCCTTCGACATCCTTACCAGGTGTGACGTAGACCTTGCCGTCGTCGCCGACGCGGACCGGGACGTCCTTGCCGTCCTCATCCTTAGCAGAGATCTTGGTGTCATCATCCGGATTGTTGACCTTTACACCAG
>NZ_JAGPYT010000019.1:0-14824 GCF_024453995.1 Corynebacterium sp. CCUG 51687
GGGGCCCGAAGTCGCCCATTCCCCACAGTTGCCAGCCGGGCATCGCCGCTCTTTCGGGAGCGGCCTTTCATTGAGGGGAGATGGGGATACGTGATGCCCTTTTCTCTGTGTCATCGCCGCTCTTTCGGGAGCGGCCTTTCATTGAGGGGAAAACTACGGGCCCGGCCTGTTCGAAATTATCCACTATCGCCGCTCTTTCGGGAGCGGCCTTTCATTGAGGGACGGATCGGAAGACCCGCAGCACGATTCTTAATCATCTGATCGCCGCTCTTTCGGGAGCGGCCTTTCATTGAGGGGGCTGACGCGGCATGATGAAGCGCTGGATTTGCTGAATCGCCGCTCTTTCGGGAGCGGCCTTTCATTGAGGGGCCCGAAGTCGCCCATTCCCCACAGTTGCCAGCCGGGCATCGCCGCTCTTTCGGGAGCGGCCTTTCATTGAGGGCGTGCTGATGAGCATAAGGCTGTGTTCGAGTCGGTGTACCGCCGCTCTTTCGAGAGCGGCCTTTCATTGAGGGTGATGCTCGATGGTGATTTCCAGCTTGCGGGACGTATACCGCCGCTCTTTCGAGAGCGGCCTTTCATTGAGGGTTGCGCCCGTCAGCAATCGCCTGCTGTGCCTGCTGCACACCGCCGCTCTTTCGAGAGCGGCCTTTCATTGAGGGGCACGGTTGAAACGGGAAGGCAAACTCGCCACCCTACCGCCGCTCTTTCGAGAGCGGCCTTTCATTGAGGGGACGCAAACGACTTTGACTCCGGCGCACCCATCAACGTCGTCGCTCTTTCGGGGGCGGCTTTTCATTGAGGACAGGGAGGTTGCGAACTTCACCCAAGCCTAGGTCGGTAGGGTCGGCACTCGGTTTCACGGGTGCCGACCTTTTTCTATTAGTAGTCCCGAGCTACCTGAACCTAAGCCTTTGCCCCAACCTCCCCGGAAGAAACCCCAGCCGCCCTCCGCACCTGCAGCGCGCCGACGAACCCGAGGGCCAGGAACGCGGTGGCGGCGAGGAGGGACCAGCGGGCGGCGTCGGCCATGCCCTCGCTGAGGGCCTGCACGACGGCTGCGGTTTGGTCGTCGAATGCGCTGGCTTCGCCTTCCATGCGGAGTTGGGTGATGGCGGAGCCGGCGGATTGGCGGGTGGCGGTGGAGGTGGCGTCGGCAAGGGGGCCGGTGATGCCGGCGGCCGTCAGTGTTTTGGGGAGGGTGATGGCGAGGGCCATCGAGAAGACGGAGCCGGAGACCGCTGTGCCCAGGGCCGAACCGACTTGGCGGACGGTGCTTTGGGTGGCGGAGCCTTGGCCGGAGCGCTGCACTGGGATGTCTCGCAGGACGGTGCCGGTGAGCTGCGCCGACGCCAAGCCGAGGCCGAGGCCGTAGAGGGTGAGTGGGGCTGCGATGAGCCAGCCGCTCGTGTTGGCGCCCATGATAAGGGCGAGGATGATGACGCCCACAACCTCAAGGGCGAGGCCGATCAGGACGGTGCCCGGCGCGCCGAAGCGGGCGGCGACGTGGCGGGCTGCCGCGCCGGAGAGGAACGCGCCGACGGCCATCGCGGCCAGGACCAGGCCGGCGGACATGACGGACAGGCCCAGCGCATTAATGAGGTAGAGCGGCAGGATGAAGATGATGGCGAACTCGCCGATGGCGACGGCACCAGCGGTGATGTTACCCCAGGAGAAGGTGGAGTAGGAGAACAGGCCCAAGTCCAGGAGCGCGGAGCGTTCCACGCGCTGGCGGTGCTGCTCCCAGCGGATGAAGAGGGCGAAGGCCACGGCGGAGATCGCAAGTGCGACGGGGACGGGGGAGACCGGGGCGGTGGTGGGCCAGGTCCAGCCGAACACGCTCAGAGGTTCTTTGGGGGTCCACCAGCCGAGGTCGGGTGCCTCGATGATGGCGAAGACGAGAGTGCCGAACGCGATGGCGCTGAGCTGGGCGCCGTCGACGTCGATGCCGGGGAGCTTGTCGGGGCTGCGGGTCTCGCGGACGGTGAGCACCGCGCCGATGGCGACGAGCACGCCGATTGGCACGTTGACCAGGAAGATCCAGTGCCAGGACACCCACTGCGTCAGTGCGCCACCGGCCAGGGGGCCGACCGCGGCGGCGCCCGAGATCACGGCGCCCCACACGCCGAAGGCGGCCGCGCGGTACTTCCCGCGGAAGACCGCGTTTACCGTCGAAAGGGTTGACGGCATGATGAGGGCCGCGCCGACGGCTTGCACTGCACGGGCGGAAATGAGGGTCGAGGCGGACGTCGAAAAGCCGGCGAGGACGCTGCCCGCGACGAACACTCCAAGACCCACGAGGAAGGCGCGCTTGCGGCCCCACGAATCCGCAATCTTGCCCGTGGACAGCAACAACGCGGCCAGCAGCACCGCGTACAGGCTGTTCACCCACTGTGCCTGGGTGAGGTCCAGGCCGAGGTCAGTAATTATCGACGGCAACGCCACGCCAACGATCGTGCCGTCGAGAACGATGACTCCGAGCCCCACCGAGAGGACGGCGAGGCTGATCCAGTCGCGACGCGTTGGCGTGGTGACCTCTACTTCGCTCATCACTAGCGCCTTACTGATTCTGGCTCAACAGTCTTGAGCGCGCGACCGAGCGCCGCCATAAACAGGCCAAGCGCAACCGTGATCGCGATGTGACCCAGGCCCGCGATGCCTGCGATCATCGCCGTGGACTCCTTGCCCTGCACAGTGAGGATGCCGTGCCAGACCATCATGCCCGAGGTCATGAGCACGCCGACGTTATACACCCAGAAGAACCACGTGAACAGCTTGCCCGACCGCGACACCCGGAACAGCTTCTCCAACACCAAGAAAATCAACGACATGATGAACCCGAGCACCAGCAAGTGCGTGTGCGTCACCCCAAGCTGCGTGAACTGGCCCTCCGGGAAATCATTCGCGCGGGTGAACTCGCGGTAGAACAACCCCGCGCCCAGACCAAGCACCAAGTACAACACTGCTGCTCTGTACAACTTCTGCACCTTGCACACTCCTTCTACAACCGCCGACACCGGCGGGATATCCATTGACACCATCAATGGTGCTGGAGCGGCCGCAGAAAGTAATCGCGCAGCAGGTTGAACATTGCGTCAACCGATCGGTTGAGTGGGGTTAGCGGGACGTAATAAGGAACCCCGCGAGGCCAAGCAGCACGGCGACGGCAACCACTAGCGTTTCGATAAGCACCTGCCGCTCTTCATCGTTGAGGTCAATGCCCTGCTCGCGCTTCGAAGAGATTTGTTCAAACTGGCTCGACGTCCACCCAGGTTCGTTTTTGATGAGCGGACGCTTTTCCGTCAGCGGGGTGAATGTGCCCGGCGCGTCCTCGCGAAGGCCGCAGGAGGACGGATTCTTCGGCATAAACTTAGGTGATTCGGTATTTGTTCTGCACGGCTTGTGAGTGAGCGAATCGAATTCCCACGTAAGCTTTGTGATTTTGCGCCGCCCTGCCTGCTCTGTAGAACTCTGGGTCCCGCCGATTGAAAGCACCCCAAGGAGCCCTGCAGGTTCGCCATTCTTATCGACGAGCCACCCTGGGCCACCAGAGTCACCGGAGATCGGGGCCTCGTCCGCAACTACACTGGTGACGCCGTCAGCTGCACCTTCAATTACCCCGCACACCACCTTGCCCATCTGCCGGGAGTTCATACACGCACGCATCCCCTTCATCAGCGAAGGGTAACTGGCAAGCGCGTCACCTGAATAGCGATTATCACCAGCAACAATGTCGCTGAATAGCTGTACTGCCATCACGTCATCGTTGAGGTAATTAAAAGCTCCATCCTCGGGAGGCACTGCAGAACGCGTGGTCTTGCCCACCGGAATATTGCCCTTGGTGTAGACGAGCTCGCCGGGGGCTTCCCCAAAACAGTGCCGCGCAAGGTACACAGTATGCGACTTCTTATCGACGTACCCCACCTGGCACTCACCGTTTCGGCGCCCTACCGCATCCCCCTGGTTCACGACCACCGGGCCGTTCTGCTTGCTCGACGAACCCGAAGAGTCCGACGAACCCGAAGGCTCCGAGGATTCCGCCTGAGCCGGCACCGTCAAACCTGTCACCGCCATCCCAGCCACGAGAGTTGTTGCCAGTACTGTTTTCATGCTTCGCACGTTGTGCTCCTTTGGGGTGCCGCTTGGGTGAGCGGAGGGGGCGTCGATACGTAAGAAACGATACACTACCTGCATGAATAAAAAGAGCATTAGCGCGATAATTGCGCTTGCCGCTGCGCTTGTCGGCTGCGACGACGAGCCCGCCGACATCTCCGCCGGTTTCTACGAGCCCGAGCACGGCCTGTACTGCGCCATCGACACCGCCGAGGAAATGCTGGACTGCACCATGCAGCTCGTCGACGCCCCCGGCTCCCAGTACCCCAACGAGTACTTCGGGGAGCCCACGAACTGGCTGTACTTCGACCCGGTGGTCGGCTTCGTTCCCTCCCACGACCCCGACGCCGCCTACCCTGAGTATGGCCACGAGCTGCAGCCCGACGAGCACCCGCGCTGGCGCGACTGGGCCGTCACACACAACGGGGACGGCGGAGTGATCGTGACGAAGGGTGCGCACTGGTTTAACGTGAAACATGGCGAACTCACCTTATCGACGCCACCACTGAAGGACCCCGAGCATGTTTCCGCAGGGCAGAACGCTCGAGTCGGCGACTACTGCGGAACCGTGCAGGCCGCTATTAGCGGGGAGGGCCTGGACGTAATTGCGATTGAAGACGGCACAGACTGCGAAGCGTCGACCACCGCAATCGGCACGTTTGTGGCGCCGGACAGCGTGACCATGACCGGGTGGGAGTGCGACCGGAGCGGCTACGGCCCGTGGAGCTCCCGCGACCACGACGGGATGCCCGTGTGCCGCGACATCACCGGCGACGCCGGTGCCGTCCAGCTGGCGAAGTGGACGGGTTAAGGTAAGGCCATGAAGAAGATTGGCGCAGTGGCGGCCGCATTCGGTATCGCCGCTGGTTTGGTGGCGGGCTGCGCGCCTGCCGAGCAGCAGGAGATCACGATCACGCAGCGGCCCACCCCGGAGGCGGCGCCTGCGGAAGCAGCGGGGGAGGAAAGCTCGGCGGAGGAGGCGCCGTCGCCTTCGGCAAAGCCGTCGAAGTCCCCGAAGCGGGAGAAGTCCGGCAAGTTGACGGAAGTCGATGGGGAGGAGTTCGCCTATGGCGTGGGTGGATTTGACTACTACATCGGCATGCCTGACCAAGACATGTATTGCCTTCCGGAAACATCTACAAAGAACTTTTGGTGCATGGCAGAGTTCAGTGAACCCGCACCTGCGCTGAAGAATTCCGACGAGTTTTCCGGTCAGCAGCTTCCAAATGCGGTCAGCTATCAACCGGCTGTCGGCTTCGAACCAATCGGAACGCTGGCAACCCCACTTGAGACAGACGTTCACCCCCTCGCACCCGGCGAAACAACCACCATCAATGGGTTCACCTTTGAGAATCAGGGCTCCAAGGTTACCGTCACGCGCGGCATACATACCTTCACCATGGAGGACGGCCAGTTCTCGGCTAGTACGCCACCACTCGCCGACGCCACCAAACCTGCAGGTAAAAACGCCTCCGAGGGCTCCTACTGCGGTTCCCTCGAGCGCGGGTACGGCATCATCGCCCTCGAGGACGGCACCGACTGCCCGGCGGCGCTAGCAACGTTTGAGGACTACCTATCCGGCTCTCCGAAGGGTGGATCGCCACAGGGACAAGCCCAGTTCTACACCGCACCCGATACCGGCTGGGGTTGTGCGCGCGGCTTCCGCTTTCCGTGGGAAGAGAACATCGGCGCCAATATGAAGCCAACCTGCAGCCCGAAGAATGGCGCTGGTGGCTCGGCAGCAGCGCTGAGCAAGGAGGACGTGCGCTAGGCCTCCCTGGCTCCTCAGCGGCTGAAACGCGTTCCTCCTAGAACGACCAGTGGTAGTCAGCTATTTTGTGTTCTGGCCACCGGCGGTCGTGCCGCTCGTCGATGTGAAGCATGGTCCACACATCGTCGATTTCGGATCCGTAGTGGCGAGCGAAGAGGACCGCCATCGAAAATTCCGTATCGATGACGGCTTCCTTCCACATTTGAAGCCCCTGCATCTCCTCGTCGGAGTAGCTCACAACTCTGATGTAACGGCCTTGTTCCAGTGGTTTTCCTGCTCGGGTAAACGAGCGTGGGTAGTGCACGTACGGTGGTGTCTTAAAACTGTGTCCCCAAAACTCAGGGTATCCCTGGTAGTACAACAGCACAGTTGGCCACCCACAGCCTGACGTGTGTTGGGCTCGGTGGATCAGTTGATTGTTGCGAACTTCCGGACCAGTGTGATCGATTTTCTCGCCGTCGCAAAAGTAGATGTGCTCAGACTGAGCGGGATAGGAATGCACACGGTACACCTCGAAATCAGTGAACGGGCCCTCGGCGTCCGTGGTACCTCCGCTGTATTTCATGCAATCGAACGTCACCTCCGTCGAGGTGTTGTGCATCATGAGGCTTCTCAGCACGCCAGAAGCACTCAGGTCTGTAATATCTTCGAACTCGGTAAGCCCCTGGTTTTCGCAGAAGTCATCCCACAGCGGACTATGCATGTTCAGTCTTCCTTCCAACATCGTCTATGTGTGATCGTCAACAGGATTAGTGAAAACACAGAGTTTTCCGTTAAAGGTGTATCGAGGGCATTCAAATCGGCCGATCGCAAACCTATACCCACCATAACTGGCTTTATAACCCCATTCGGGAATCGCAAGGCCGATGCCATCTACCTCCGTAAAATATGTTCCAGCTTCTTTAGGAATGTCGTACGGAAAGCGGCTTGCATTGTTTAGACCAGGCCGGGTAACTTCGCCGGTTATCTCCTCTCCTGTTCCGTCTAGGCGCAAGCGACGATCATTCCTCAAGCGGGTACCAAGCTGGAAAGTGAAGTCCGGTAAATCCAAATTATTGACACTCGTGATCACTTCTCCATGCCTTCGTTGAGTTAACTTGTCAGTAATAGTCCACCCAAAGGCCCGCGACCATTTGGGTTCAATAGGTGCGACCGGTGATATTGGTTTTGTTTCCCCAATACAAAATTCGATCTTTTTACTGATCCTGTAGTCTGAATAGCGGTATGGTCCCCAAATTTGACCTGATGCGTACACATCACATTCTACCCCTTTGGGTTCTATCGCTCCTGCCACAGCTCGTAATTCG
The DNA here is from genome assembly GCF_024453995.1 of Corynebacterium sp. CCUG 51687. NCBI lineage: Bacteria > Bacillati > Actinomycetota > Actinomycetes > Mycobacteriales > Corynebacteriaceae > Corynebacterium > Corynebacterium sp. CCUG 51687. The sequence continues at coordinate 7,192 of NZ_JAGPYT010000019.1, forward strand.
GTGACCGGCAAATTTTTAGCAACATCTTTCACCGTGGGCATTCCAAAGTAGTTGTTACCATTAGCACTAAATGAAATTCCACGGTTTGAGCACATAAATTGCACTCCGTCTAGAATTCCGTACTCTGCTGCGATTCGAGCAACAGCATTGAAGCATGAGAACGGCTGCCAAAACACATTGGGGTCCGCATAAAGAACCCCACCCTCGAAACGTTGCTGTTGAACTCCTTGATCGTTGATGAACATATCCTCGACAGGATAGCCGTAGCCACTGGCTTGGTAGCCTTGCGCAGCCCACGAAGCCAGTATCCCGCCCCGAACCGCATGCGCTCCCACCGCGGGGGTCCAGTAGATCATGCCACCCTCAAAGACGTTATAACGTCCAATTCCATCTGGAGTGGTCAGTTCATCACTTATAGGGTAACCAAGCTCGCTGTTTTGAGCTCCCATGGATTGCCACTTATCGTAGATCGCGCCCTGTATGCTGGCCTGCGAAGCTGGCAGTGCATTGTGGGTGTAGACGTGACCCCCCTGGAAGTCCTGCTTGAACCACTGGTCCCCTAGAGCCATGTCACTAGTGGTGGGGTAGCCGAGGAATCCTTGTTCCCAGCCATGGCGCTGCCAGACTTTCGAGACAGGAATGCTGACGCTATGTGCACCGGTTTTAGGATGCCAGTAGATGTATCCGTTAAGAAATTCCGAACGCTTGCCTACGCCGTCCGGATTGGTCTTTTCGTTAGACTTCGGCAGATTAAGGAAACTCGCCGGACCCCCGATCTGGTCATACTTGATTTTGATCGCCCCACAGACCTTGAACCAGGATGGCCAGTAAACGCTGCATCCCGCCGCAGCCCGCAGGTTAGAAACCTCTGTCGACTGCAAATAAGCCTCAGTCGTCTCTGCGTTGTCCGCATCGACCTTGCTGAAATCCTCTGGGATCGCCTCGTAATCAGAGCGCATCTGGCCTTCAACTATCGTCTCTTTCGGATAGCTCGTGGAATGCCATCCCTCCAGGCCGTGTGGGTCAAGATCGTCATCAGACACCTCATTAACCTGATAGTCTTCAGCTCCGGGCGGGGTGGGGAAGCCCCACTTTGCGAAAGGACCACTCATGCCATCGTCCGGAACGTAAAAGCCACTGTCGCTAGTTGACAGGTCGTCCGTTGGGGTCTCATAACCTGCAACATCGCTATTAGTCAACGAGCTTTCTAATTGCGGGAAAGATTGAGCACGAGCTGGCGAACCAAATGAAGTAGCGAGAAGGATACTCGAGACCATCGCGGCCAGTCGGATTAAAGTTTTAGGCACAGCTACCCTTTCGGTAGAAGTGATTGTGACAAGCTAACAACCCGACATCTACTGTACCAAAGTTGCAAGAGCCCTTAACTCTCTTTAAGAAGGGTTCTCGCAAACAAAGAGAATAGGGCGAAACAATGACACGGTAAAAATAAACACCGCTTGGCCTCGACCATACGCCTTCCACCACTCGTCCCCTTGTAAACGAATGAGTTTTCTTTACAACTTGAGCCCATCCACGAACTGCGCGATCATGGGCTCGCCCAGCAGGTAGGCACCGTAGAGGCCCAGCCCTGCGATGCCGATCACGATCGACAGCGTGAGCCCAAGGACCATGTCCTCCTGCTGACGGCTCAGGGGTTCCCCGGCCTTGATCTTCGCGGACAACACCTCAAACTCGTTGGCCGCCCGCTGGGTCCACGGCAGCCCAGGTGGTCGGGTAGCGGTGGCGGGTGCGAGGAGGCCGGGGGCGTCGTCGTGAATGCCGCACGACTTCGGCTTGGCTGCGAGGTACGTGGGCGCCTGCGTGCTGGCTTTGCAGGACTTATTGGTCACAGAGGTGATTTTCCACTCGTACCAGGTCTTGCTCGGTGGGGCTTCGACGGTGCTGGTTTGCGAAATCACGCCGAGGAAGGACACCGGATTGTGGTCCTCGTCCACGAGCCAGGCGGGCCCGCCCGAGTCGCCCTGGATGAAGGTCTCGTCGGCCTCGACTTTGATCACGCCGTCGCCCGCGCCCTGGATATGCCCGCACACAACCTTGCGTTGCTTCACTGAGTTCGCGCACACTTCCATGTCGGCTTCGAGGGAGTCGTAATCGGCAATTGCATCGCCCGAAAACAGGTTCTGGCCTGCGATGATATCCTCGTACAGTCGCACGGCCATGACGTCGTCGTTTTTGAAGCGGGCGTCGATAAGCCCGGCGCGAGTGCTGTAGCCCACCGCTTGACTCTTCTTGTACAGGATCTCTCCCGCGTCCTGTGAGAAGCAGTGGCGCGCGACGTACGCAGTTTTCGATGCCGCGTCGACATAGCCGACCTGGCACTTCGTGATGCCCACCTCAACAACATCACCCTGGTTCACCACGACGCCGGCGGTGTAGCGCACGGAACTGAGGTCCGCAGCAGCGTTGGGAGCGGCGGCGCCCGCTAGCGCCAGCGTTGCGGCTAGCGCTACAGCTCCGAGTTTAGTTGCGCGTTGCACCTGCGCTCCTTTTGGGTGAAAAGCAACATAGTTAAAGACATCTTAGTCTAGTCCACCGCTACGTTTCTCATGTTTCACGTGAAACACACCGGGGTTAACCCATAGACCCGGGCACACCACCGCTGTACTATGGGGTCAATCTTTAGGATGATGAAAGGGAAATCATGCAGGAACAGCCAACAACCGAGGAAATCTTCGCAGCTCACGAGGGCGGAAAGCTCTCCATCACCTCCACGATGGAGGTGAGCACCATGCGCGATCTCGCCATCTGCTACACGCCGGGGGTAGCGGAAGTCTGCGAAGCCATCGCGCAGGACCCCGCCCAGGCGCGTCGCTACACGGGCGCAGGGAACACCGTCGCCGTCGTCACCGACGGCACCGCGGTCCTCGGACTCGGCGACATCGGCCCCCAAGCATCCCTGCCCGTCATGGAGGGCAAAGCCCAGCTCTTCCAGCAGTTCGCCGGACTGAACTCCTTCCCAATCGTCCTCGATACCCACGACGTCGACGAAATCGTCGACACCGTCGTGCGAATCGCGCCCTCCTTCGCGGCCATCAACCTCGAAGACATCGCCGCGCCACGCTGCTTCGACATCGAACGCCGCCTCGACGAACGCCTCAACATCCCCGTCATGCACGACGACCAGCACGGCACCGCCGTCGTCATCTATGCAGCACTGCGCAACGCCGCGCGCGTCCTCGACCGCACCCTCACCGACCTGCGCGTTGTCATCTCCGGCGCCGGCGCCGCGGGCATCGCATGCGTCGACATGCTGCTCCACGCCGGCATCCGCGACATCATCGTCCTCGACTCCCAAGGCCCCATCCACGCCGACCGCGCCGGCCTCACCCCCATCAAACAGTCCCTCGCCGCGCGCACCAACCCCCGCAACATCCACACCGCCGTCGACGACGCCCTCCGCGGCGCGGACACCTTCATCGGCCTCTCGCGCGGCCACATCACCGAGGAGCAAGTCCTCCTCATGTCTGAGGCACCGATCCTGTTCTCGCTGGCCAACCCCACCCCGGAAATCGATCCGGAAGTCGCGCGGCGGCACGGAGGGGTCGTCGCAACGGGGCGCTCGGACATGCCCAACCAGATCAACAACGTCCTCGCGTTCCCCGGCATCTTCCGCGGCGCCATCGACGCCGGCGCCACCCGCATCACCCGCCCCATGCTGCTCGCCGCCTCCGAAGCCATCGCCTCACTTATCGACGCCCCCACCGCCCACAACATCGTCCCCCAAGCACTCGACCCCCGCGTGGCACCGGCCGTCGCGAAGGCGGTCGCGGAAGCGGTGTAACAGAACAGGTAGCAGGGGGCGATAGTCGCAGTATGAAGAACACTGCACTTGCTAGCGGCGCCGCAATTGCCATCGCCGCATCCACGCTCATCGCCCCACAAGCCACCGCTGCCACCGCTGCCACCCAAGTCGCCAGCGGCACCTTCACCTGGCCAATCAAGCAGTCCCTCCTGCAGAAACTGAACAAGAACGCCAACCTGGTGACCGGTGCCGGCGTCTACGCCAAGGACCAAGCCGTCTTCGATCCGAACGCCAACCTGGTCACCTTCCCCCTCGACGTCGCTGACACCCGCCTCGACGCCAACGGCAACGGCGTCCTCCACTTCGACGGCGAACTGAAACTGCACGGCACCGGCGCCCCCAAGGTCGACATCGACGACATCAAAATCACCATCACCGGCACCAACGCCACCATCACCGGCGACATCGAATCCGGAACGGTCATCGAACGCGAACACAACGACGTAGTCCTGGGCACCTTCCAACTCGACAACGCCATCGACCCATCGCAGCCCAACTTTGCCGCCAAGGCCCGCCCTGTCACCTACGGCGTCGGCATCACGCCACTCGGCCTCAAAGCCGGTGAGACTCCGTCCGACGCCAAGGCTGACCTCAACCTGACCTTCGGAAAGGCCGACCTGAGCTCCCGCCTCGACATCGACACCGAGGACAAGCTCAAAGCCGCAGGCATCGCCCTCGGCGTCCTGGCGGCTCTCGGTGCCATCGTGGCCGTCGTAGCAGGGCCACTGAAGGACCTACTGCCGTTCGACCTGCCTGTGAAGCTGCCGTTCTAAAACAGTGGTTCACCCACCGGGTGCATCTCACCGCCACCCTGCAACGGCCACGGGAAGAACCCAACGTGGCCGTAAAACAGGGTCAGGCCGAGGAACACCCACATCATGCCGATGATGAACGTCACCGGCACAAACACCTTCCGGGCAACCGGGCTGGTCAGCACGAACGGGGAAAGCAACGCCGAAAGCCCCGTACCCACATACAAGGTAAACACCATAAACGGCTCAAGCATCGAGCCCGCCAACAAACGCGCAATCGGCTCAACCTCTGGTGGACGCCACTGACCAAAATGCATCCCGGCGATACCAAACATGATCAGGCCAAACCCACCGACCGCAGCCACATACAGAATCGGGCGGAGCGTAGCCACCCAGTCCAAATCACGAATACCGCGGTCAGCACGATCCTCTGCGCGAAGCACGGCAACACCAACGATAAGTGTCATCACACCATAAAATGCGGCCGGTTCACCAAACGTCACATTATCGACCGCACAACAGAACACACCCTCGATCTGTTCCAGCGGCCACGTGAGCATCATATGCACACCCGTCATCCCGAGAAACGCACCGAGGAACACGAACGCCCAGCCAAACCCAGACACTGAGCGGTCTCCGGCTTTCTGCAACGCACGCATAAACAGCGGCACCATCAACATAATTACACCGACGACCAGCCCCATCGTCGTGTTGTACGTAATACCTTGCATCAACATGGCCCTAGCTCCTCTCCGCCAACAAGTACTGACGAATCGTCATCAACGCAATCATCGAGCAAAAGGCAATCGTCCACGTCAGCGCCCCAAGGTCCTCACCCTTCACGCCGCCCATGACCCAGAAAAACAGCCCACCGACCACGACAAAGAACGTCAGTAGCACCCAACTCGCCGTGAGAAGTTTCGACGCCCACCGCTGCGTCTGATCATCAACCGACACCAGCTCTTTGCCTACATGCATAGTTGTCCTACTTTCACTCAAGAACTGCAGTACGCACGTACTGCTAAAAAATGAGGATACCCTAATTATGGCGTTTACCTTGGATTATTTGCTTCTTTTCCCGCGGGCTTTACAAGGGAGAAAATTTGGCTATAATAAATGTCGAGCCTCCTGCCCACGGATTCCCCCCGAGTCCGGTTGAGCACTCAACACCCCCCCCATTTTCGAGTGCGAGAGCGCAGGGGGTTCACTCTTTTTCTTTTCGAGGTTCCCGCACCAAATTCCTGGATTTTGGGAAGCGGCGTCGGCAAAAGACCAGGTCGTTGAGACTGCGTGAGGGAATGTGGTGCGTACACAGAGGCCTCAGTGCCAAGAGACGCATGTTTGAATTCCGGCCTCCACATTTCCTCAGGTCATAAATGTGCTAGATGTTATCGGTTGCGTTGTTTGGCACTGGCACGCCGAGATACGACACCACATTCCTGGATTTTGGGAAGCGGCGTTGACAAAAGCCCAGGTCGCTGAGACTGTGTGAGGGAATGTGGTGCGCACCAAGCACGGACTGACACCAAATTCCTGGATTTTGGGAAGCAGCGTTGGCAAAAGCCCAGGTCGGGGGGTTGGCCAGGTGGGAATGTGGTGCGTACGCAGAGGCCTCAGTGCCAAGAGACGCATGTTTGAATTCCGGCCTCCGCATTTCCGCAGGTCATAAATGTGCTAGAGGTTATCGGTTGCGTTGTTTGGCACTGGCACGCCGAGATACGACACCACATTCCTGGTTTTTGGGAAGCGACGTTGGCAAAAGACCAGGTCGTTGAGACTGCGTGAGGGAATTTGGTGCGCGGGGAGGGGCGGGTTCGGGCATGGGGGTGTCGGTGGGTACACTGCTGGCGTAATCACAACCCCTAAGAAGGAGTCTTTTCCTATGCGTCACCACGCCGTAGCCGCAACGTTGTTGACCGCAACACTGCTGGTCACCGGGTGCACCGCCGAAAACTCAGCAGAAAACACAGCCAAGACTGCAACAGAGACCACAGCGACCACCACCCAGGAGGACACGACCCGCCTGCTCACGGACATCGACGGCACAGACGTGAGGGTGCCGAAGCAGGTGACGCGGTTGGCGGACACGTGGGACGTGAATAACCAGTTCGTGCTCATGCTCGGCGGCGGGGACACCCTGGTGGCTACCACTGAGGAAGCGAAGCGGCTGCCATGGCTGACGAAGATCTACCCGCACGTGACTGAGCTGCCGACGCCGGCATCGGGAACCCGGCTCAACGTGGAAGAGCTGAAGAAGGCCGACCCGGAGATGCTGCTGACCTCCTCGAAGGAACAGGTAGAGGCTGCGCAGGCGCAGGGGATCCCGGCGGCGAGGGTCGACTTTGATGACTTTGAGCAGCTGATGAAGTCGGTACGCATTACGGCGAACGCGCTGGGCACCGAGGAGGCCGACCAGAAGGCGACCGAGTACGTGAGCTACATGGAGCGCAACCTGAAGATGGTCGCGGACCGCCTGGGCGGCATGCCGGGGGAGAAGAAGCCGAAGGTGCTGCACGTCGTTGGCGGGGATGACGTCACGCAGGCGGACGGGCCGGACTCCCTGGTGGGGGAGTGGATTGCAGCGACGGGGGCTCGCAATGTGATCGAGGAGGTTGTGGACGTCACGACCGTCACCCCGCAAGACATTGTCGACGCCGCTCCGGACTTCATCATCGTGGGCGGTATGGAGGCGCAGCTGGGCGTCGATAAGCTGGTGAATGATCCTGCACTGGCGAACGTGCCTGCGGTGAAGCAGGGCAACGTGGTGAAGAACCCGGTGGGGACGTCGAACTGGGGCCGCTACTCGGCGGAGGAAGCGCTGCAGCTGCTGTGGGCAGCGAAGCTGTTCCACCCGGAGAAGTTTGAGGACGTCGACCTGGTTGCTGAGACGCAACAATTCTACTCAACGTTCTACGGATACGAGCTGAGCACCGAGGACGCGCAGCGGATCCTGGACGGCGAGGGCCCGGCGGCTTAAAAAAGGGTTAAGCGACAAAATGTGTGCTTTTTTGGATATGGATTCCAGGTCCTGCCTGGGCCTACGGCGGGACAGTGCTCG